>JAHFFM010000037.1 GCA_023247935.1 Candidatus Omnitrophota bacterium
GATACGGAAGTTTTAATTTTTGAAAGGCAGAATTATTAATCGCTTTTTGTGTCGCCCCAGAACAATATTTATCTTTTTCACGTTGAAAAATATTTGATCGCAAATAATGCGCAATATATCGAACATCAAATCCTTTTTTTGTAGAAAGAGTTAAAAATCCGGTGGACACTATTAAATCTTTTGTTTTTTCGTCTATTAAGAGAACCTTGTTAGTTGCTCGCATACGCGCAACCAATATATCGCCCACATTTACACATAAGTCTGCGCGACTTGGTTTAGTCTTATAATCTATCGTGACGATGTCATTGATTTCTCTTCCCAACAAATCGCCCGTGGATAGATAAGATCGATTTCCAGAAAAGGGTTTGATTCTGTTTTTTGTAATTTGAACTGCTTCTATAAGGTTTATATGTTTCATTTCAGTAAAAGTTTTAATTCCTTAATACCTTCTTGAATTTCTTTTTCGACGTCGTCAACCTTTTTAAGAATGATCTCCGGTTTTTCATATTTTTCTATGTCGTAATCAATTTCTTTGTATCGATTCATGCTCAAATCGTAACCATTTTCTACAATCTCCTTTAGAGATAGAAAAAAATGTTTTGCCTTACGATTTTTATTATTATTTTTATGACGGGCTTTCCATTCTTTAATAATGTCCTGTAAATCATTGTTTTCAATTCTTTCACGCTTATCGTCCAATGAATAACCATCTGCTTGCATGTCGTAAAACCACACTTTATCCGTCTCACCCTCTTTGACAAAAATTAAAATAGCTGTGCTAACGCCAGCATATGGTTTAAATACACCGCTTGGCATTGAAATTACTCCTTGGAGCTCACATTTTTCAATTAACATGCGGCGAAGATCCTTATGGGCTTTACTAGGATTTGATAAAACTCCTTCAGGAACAATTACGGCTGCGCGCCCTCCAGTACGCAAAGATTTAACGATCCTTTCGACAAAAAGGAGTTCTGTTTTTGTTGTCATTAAAGATAAACTTTCATTAATATCGCCCTTATCAATACTCCCTTTGAAGGGTGGATTCGCTAGGATGCAGTTGTATTTATTATCGTCGTTGTATTTTTTTGAAAGAGTGTCTCTTCGTTCAATATTAGGATAGGGAATTCCGTGCAAAATAAGATTCATGAGTCCTATGCGCACCATAGTGGTGTCAAAATCATAACCGAATAATGTCTTATCTTTTAGTTGGGTCCACAAACGGTCATCGGTAAGCTTATCGCCTACTGTTCCTCGAATAAAACCGTTTTCATCTCTCTTGAGATTCTCCTTACTCGTGTATTGCGTAAGAATATGTTGATACGTTCCCAATAAAAAACCGCCAGTTCCACAGGCGGGGTCACATATAATTTCAGGGAGTCTTGGGTCCACTAATTCACACATTAACTGGATAATATGTCTTGGCGTCCGAAACTGCCCATTCTTTCCCGCCTGCGCTATTTCTGACAGTAAAAATTCATACATGTCGCCTTGAGTATCATTAAAAGACTGGTCCTTCATCTGTTTTTCAATTTCTTCATACAAACGATCGATAATATTTACAGCTTCGACCAAAAGTGAAGCCTTTGGAATTATAAATACGGCGTCTTCCATATGTTTAGTAAACACGGTATTTCGCCCATTGACTTGTTTTATGAAGGGGAAAACTTTTATCTGAACGTGTTTAAGCATTTCTCCGCCTTCCATTTGCTTAAAATAACTCCAACGCAGTTTAGCCTTATCAACTGTTTCATCTGCATTTGGAAGTTTAAATTTGCCCTCAAAGATTGGGGTATATTTATCGCCACTAAATTCGGAATTACTTTTTGATTCTGCATCCATTTGATCAAGTCGCCGCATAAAAAGAAGGTAAGATATTTGTTCAATGGCAGTAAGCGGATTTGATATTCCGCCGCTCCAAAACTTATCCCAAAGGGAATTAATGAGTGATTTCATAGTTGAAGTTAGCATAATGTTTCTCCTATTTATGTAGAAATGCTCTTTGTCAGATCCAATATTTCATCAATTTCGTTCGGCTTAAATATTCCTCTGATTCCCTGGGGATGAATTTGGGTAAATGGTTCGCTTACAAGATCTCGTTTTTCTACTTTGCCTTTTTGTAATATGAAGGACTTGAGAGTCAGCAGAAAATGAATCTGTTGGCCGCCGTAATTGTTATGATTCTGAATAAAATCATCAAAGGCGAGGGAAACTTGTTCTGTAAATGTTGCTAATGGCTCAATACCCAAGACATGCTTTATGAATTGAATAAATTTTGCACTTCGATTGTCGTAAATTTCTCGGAGAATAAATTCCGTAACGTTTGGGTATTTCTCACGAAGGATTGATGCTAATTCTTCCACTTCGTCATTGGTTAGATCATCTCCTTGTATAAGCTTTTGAAGGGATATATTCGTCTTGAGCAGTTCCTGTATAAGCTCTTCGACCTTACGACGATATTTATCAATGGTCAGACGTTCGTGCTCGGGGCCAAATTCCACATATTCTTTGACAGTCAAAAGATCTGTCAGATTTGTCCTTACCTCTTTGGGTTTGTCTTGTTCTCTAAATTTCATCAAAGGCCCAAGGCGTCTAGCGATTTCGTCTAAATCGTCATCGGTAAAAGTAACCCAGAAATTCTTGCTAACAACCTTTTCAATGAAATCGCTCTCTCTGGCAACGATATTCACCGACAATGGCAGTTCGCTAATGATTTCAATGATTCCTTCTTTGAGAGTTTCAAATTTCTCGATATCTTTACTAAGATGGGCCGTGGCGAGATCGACAATATCTAATTCAAGGTGCATGGCTTTAAAATTGGCGTCGGATTTCGCTCGCATAATGGGTGCAATGTTGAGGCGTAGAAATCCCATATTCTCTATTGTTATGTTTTGCCAAAAACTAGATTCGCTGGCTCGATCCAAATATTCTTTTCCGTCTAAAACGATAACTGAGTTGGCCGGGAGAGCATGAATATCCTGCTGAAGCTGCTCTTTCATCTTTTTAGTGATTGGGTCGCAATTAATCTCTAATGAAACTTGAAGTTTATTGAGTCTGGCCTCAAATAATCTGACCGGCAAAGGTCGCGTTGGATTTTTCTCTTTGCCTTTGGGGTTAATTTTGAAATACTCAAAATTCTCCCAACAATCCATGATCAGAAACTTTTCTTTTTTGGTACACCATGGCTTGATCTTTTCAGGTTCAAGGACTCTAGTACCGCGACCTATCATTTGCCAGAACTTGGTATAAGAAAATACGGGTTTGGCAAATACTAGGTTTAAAATTTCTCGTACATCAATACCTGTGTCGAGCATATCCACACTAATAGCTACTCGAGGCATATCACTATTCTTAAATCGATCGAGAATACCGCCTTTGCCGTGAACGCCTTTTGCCTCGGATATAATCACTTCCGCCAATTGGCCTTTGTACTCGGGATACAAGGAATCAAATACTTCGCATAAGCGGTAAGCATGCTTTTTTGAGAGGGCGAAGAAGATCGACTTTCCAGGGAGAACGCCGTTGGAATCTTTCAAACATTCTTCCATGAACTCTCGCACGATAAGAGCATTTGTGCCCTTGTTTGAAATCTTTTTTTCTAGTTCTGTGCCTTCGAAACTAATTTCATTTGGGTCTTGGCCATCTACTAACAAGCGTTTTTTATCTGCTTCAGCTATTGTTGTGCTGTTAATACCTTCTTGTTGAAACTTAGTTCGTATTTTCAATACTTCAAAATCGCTCAAATACGGTGGGGCATTGTTTACGGCCTCATCATATGAATATGCGTAAGTGGGCAAACCATCCTCACATTCGAATAACTTAAAAGTATTGTGATCGAGATGGTCTTTTGGGGTGGCCGTTAAACCCAGTTGGACTGTATCAAAATAATCAAAGATGTTCTTATAGACGTTATAAATTGACCGATGACTTTCGTCGGCAATAATAAGATCAAAAAAGTGGGCCGAGAGCGGGCATTCTTTCTGCTCAATGATATTTAACATAGTTGGGTAAGTCGCAACATACACACGCCTATCATCTGAAAATTGCCTCTCGCCTTCTTTTGGCCAGATAGGTGCATTAGGGAGGTATTCTTTGAATGCTTCTATTGCCTGACTTTGCAAAGCTATCCTGTCGACTAAAAATAGGATGCGCTGAGCCCAATTTGCCCTCATAAGGACATCAATAAGTCCGGTGCAAACACGAGTTTTTCCAGTACCCGTCGCCATCACTAAGAGAAATTTACGGCGCTTTTTTTCCACAGCCTCTAAAACAGATCGAATGGCCTCAAGCTGATAGGGACGTCCGGCGATCGCCGTATTAATAAGTTCGCTTGATAATGGTTTACTGTTTTCTCTTAGAAAATGAATTCGTTCGAGATCGGATCTGGAAGGAAATCCATAAATCTTGCGAGGTGGGTAGCGATCGGTATCCCAGAAGAATATGTCGTAACCATTGGTATAGAAAACAAAGGGCATCGCTCCCCCGAGTGTTTTCTGGATCTTCTCAGCGTAATTACGAGCTTGCTCTTTACCGCGCTCGGCTTCCACAGAGGTTTTTTTAGCTTCAACTACTGCGAGCGGCTTTCCATCCTTACCAAGAAGGGCATAATCAGCAAATAGCTGGCCCTGATAAGGTGTTTGCGCTTCACTAACCCCTTCAGGTAGACCGCCCCAGATATTAAGCTCTTCTGTGCAGTGGGAGGGGTTTTTTACATCCCAACCAGCCTGCATCAGTCGCTTATTTATAATCTGCGCTCTAGTTTGAGCTTCATTTTCGTGCATATTTACTTAAGGAAGTCTTCCACTTTTTTTCCTAATGCCTCCGCAATTCTTAGCAAAGTAAAAATTGTTGGATTTTTGTTTATCCCGACTTCGATTTTAGCAATGAGATTAACCGAGAGGCCGGTTTCTCTAGAAAGATCGTTCTGGGATAGTTCTTTACCCAGACGTAGTTTCTGAAGATTTTTCCCAATATTGAGTTTTGGGTTACTTTTCGATTTATTTATCATTTAATATAATAATAGGTATATATTACTCTCTTTATATTAGATTTATTATAGTAAATAAGTTAAACCTTAGATAGTTAAATCTCTCTTGGCAATAGAGAGGAATTAACCTGGCTTTTTGTTCTGCGTATTGGGGGCATTTAACAGGCTGGAACAGACTTTGAACGGCTGACTTTTAGAATTAAATGCCGCTCGACCCAAATGATCAATTTTGGAGAAAGAGAGAGCTTTTTTTGGAGTATATCTTCAATTTATGGAGGACCTAATGAGGCGCGTAATTATAGAGAGGTTGAAATGAAAAAAGCCCAAAGCGTAATTAGCGCTTTGGGCTTTAAATTCTCTCCGTCCGCATTTGCGGAGAGGAAAGTGGCGAAGCCGACCGGATTCATACCAGCTATTTAACGCGTGAAATAAAGTTCGAATCCGGTTGGGGGTGCTTACTGATTTAAACGAAACTTGATCTGCACTTCCACTATTAGCATCACAAGATCTTCCTGCCTCCATTGTTAGTGCAAGTTCTAGGTACACCACTGCGAGTATTTGAATTAGTTTTTTTTATATTTTTTTCCAATTAACGATTTCTTCTTTGTTCTGGACCATTTTTGGTTTATTAAGTTGAAGTTGCCCGCTTTGTAAATCATCCAAATCCAAATTCGTCTTAAGCACATTTACGGTGGGCTCTCCTAAGATTCCCATGAAACGATCTTGAGTGTTTCGAGATATAATTTCTTTTATTTTATCTTCCGATAGACTTCGAACTCGACCTATCCTCGGAATTTGATAATAAGCTGCAGCTAAACTGATGTGCGGATCAAGACCGCTTCCCGATGCCGTCACAAGGTCCACGGGTATCGGAGCCGTATTCGATGGATCGGCATCTTTGATCGTTTTGATGCGCGTGTCGATCCCTTTTAGAAAATCAGCATTCATCGGCCCATAATTGGACCCCGAGGAAGCCGCGGCATTATATGGTACGGGCGAGGTCGCTGACACGCGACCCCAGAAATATTTCGGATCATCGAATTGTTGACCGATCAATAACGAACCAACAGCTTTGTCGTTTTTAAAGATCAAACTGCCATTTGCCTGTTCTTTAAACAAGACTTGGGCGACGCATGTCACTGACAACGGATAAAAAACTCCGGTAATTAGCGTCAATAAGATGAATGAAATAAAAGTGGGCCTAAGTTCTTCTCGTATCATGTTTTTCTCCCTTAAACCAAATGAAGTCCAACAAGCAGCATATCGATCAATTTGATCGCGATAAAAGGCGAAATAATGCCTCCGATTCCATAAATCAAAAGATTGTCGCGCAAAAGACGATTAGCGCCCATGGGTTTGTATTTAACTCCGCGTAATGCTAGTGGAATCAAAGCAACGATGATAAGCGCGTTAAAAATGACTGCTGATAGTACGGCGCTCTCCGGCGTAGCAAGATGCATAATATTCAGTTTTCCGAGTACCGGATAAGTGCCCATGAATGCCGCGGGAATGATCGCGAAATATTTTGAGACGTCATTAGCAATGCTGAATGTCGTCAAAGACCCGCGAGTCATAAGAAGTTGTTTTCCAATCTGGACAACTTCAATGAGCTTCGTCGGATTGGAATCAAGGTCGACCATGTTTCCTGCTTCTTTGGCGGCTTGCGTTCCCGTATTCATGGCGACAGCGACATCGGCTTGTGCCAAAGCCGGAGCATCGTTTGTTCCATCTCCCGTCATGGCGACGAGACGGCCTCCGGTCTGCATTTCACGTATCAGTTTTAATTTCGTTTCAGGAGTCGCCTGGGCCAGGAAATCATCCATACCGGCTTCGGCTGCGATCGCCGCGGCAGTTAGAGGATTGTCGCCTGAGATCATTATTGTTTTGATTCCCATCCTTCGCAGTTCCATGAAACGCTCTTTGATGCCGCCTTTGACGATATCTTTAAGTTGTATTACCCCCAGTACTTTTTGGTTTTCGGCGACAACGAGTGGGGTTCCTCCGCTTTTGGCGATGCCTTCGATGCCCGATTTTAGGTCGGCAGGAAACAGCCCGCCGGATGTTTTTACATAAGACTCGATTGCATCCGCGGCACCTTTTCTAATTTGACGGCCCTCGCTTAAATTGACCCCACTCATACGTGTCTGGGCTGTGAACGGAATAAACGTAGCGCCAAGCTCATGGACATTACGCTCACGGATTCCATATTTTTCCTTAGCCAATACCACGATGCTACGACCTTCCGGCGTTTCGTCAGAAAGTGACGCTAGTTGCGCCGCATCGGCAAGCGTTTTCGTATCCACGCCGTTTGTAGGAATAAACGCAACGGCCTGGCGATTGCCAAGAGTGATGGTTCCGGTCTTATCCAGCAAAAGCACGTCAACATCGCCTGCGGCCTCCACGGCACGGCCGGAAGTTGCAATCACATTGGCCTGAATCATGCGGTCCATGCCCGCAATACCGATAGCCGACAAAAGCCCGCCAATAGTCGTTGGGATTAAGCAAACCAAAAGCGCCACCAGAACTGTCACCGTAATTACAGCGCCGTGTCCGGCAGAAGTCACGCTGTAAATTGAAAACGGTAAGAGCGTCACTGTTGCCAAAAGAAAAATGATGGTGAGCCCCGCCAGCAAAATATTGAGCGCAATCTCATTAGGCGTCTTTTGCCGTTTGGCACCTTCCACCATCGCGATCATGCGGTCCAAAAAAGTTTCGCCAGGATTGGAGCTGATTCTCACGACGATCCAATCCGATAAAACACGCGTGCCGCCTGTGACAGCACTCCTATCGCCGCCAGCCTCGCGGATGACGGGGGCGCTTTCGCCAGTGATAGCGCTTTCATCCACGGAGGCGACGCCTTCAATGATGTCTCCGTCCATTGGAATAAAATCACCCGCCTCGACGACAACGACGTCTCCTTTTCTAAGAGTGGTGGCGGAAATTGTTTGAAAATTTGCCCCATACTTAGGCTTAGAGAGTTTTTTTGCGGATGTGTCTTTCCTGGCCTTGCGAAGACTTTCCGCTTGCGCTTTGCCGCGACCCTCGGCCATTGCTTCCGCAAAATTGGCGAAGATTAAAGTAAACCAAAGCCAAAGCGTAATGGCCTGAATAAACCCGGGACTAGCTTCTCCATGGCCACCAAGAGCTTGAAAATAAAGTCCGGTTGTCAAAACACTCCCGATAAGCACGACAAACATGACGGGGTTTTTTATTTGATGGCGGGGGTCCAATTTTTTCAGAGAATTAAGCGCCGCTGGTCCTGCGATCGCTGGGTCGAATAATGATTTTGCTTTGTGTGTGCTCATGGGTCTCCTTAACCTGCTATCGTCAAATGTTCGACAATAGGCCCAAGGGCCAGTGCCGGGAAAAATGTTAATGCGCCGACAAGCAGTACTACGCTCACCAGAAATAAAATAAAAAGCGGCGTATGCGTCGGAAGCGTCCCCGCGCTTGCTGGAACAGCTTTTTTATTGGCCAAAGACCCTGCGATCGCAAGCACCGGGATCGCCAGCCAATATCGTGCGAAGAACATGCAAATTCCAAGGGCTGTATTGTAAAAAAACGTGTTGGCTCCCAAACCCGCAAAAGCGCTTCCATTGTTGTTACCGGCCGACGAAAAGGCATAAAGCACCTCGCTAAAACCGTGAATGTTTGGATTAAATATTGTGGCTTTTCCGCTGGAGCAGACTACGGCAATCGCGGTTCCCACAAGCACAAGCATCGGTGGGATTAAGATCATGATCGAAGCCATTTTCATTTCATAGGACTCAATTTTTTTCCCCAAGTATTCGGGTGTACGACCTACCATGAGACCTGCAATAAAAACAGCTACGATGGCAAAAGCGATCATCCCGTAAAGCCCGGAGCCCACACCGCCGTAAATGACCTCTCCTAACTGAATAAGCCACATCGGAATAAGTCCGCCCAGTGGCGTATAGGAGTCATGCATAGAATTTACGGAACCGTTGGAAGCGGCTGTCGTGGCCGTGGCCCAGATCACAGAATTAACAATGCCAAAGCGCGTTTCTTTTCCTTCCATATTCCCACCTGATTGGAATGCGGTAAAAGATTGATCGATACCTCTTTTCGTAAGAAGCGGGTTGCCTGCCTGCTCATAATGGACGGCCACCCACAAACATGGGATAAAAATAATCGTCATCACCAAAAGAAGCGCCCAGCCTTGACGTTTATCTTTCACCATGGCTCCGAACGTGTGACATAACGCAGCGCTAATAAGCAAGATGGAAATCATTTCTAAAAAGTTTGAAAAGGGAGTGGGATTCTCAAACGGATGGGCGGAATTGACATTGAAATAGCCGCCGCCATTAGTCCCAAGTTGTTTGATCGCAATCTGGGATGCGACGGGACCGACCGCTATCGTTTGAGTATCAACTTTTTGATCCACCATGACAGGTTTTCCATCAGCGCCATTGACCGGCTGACCTTTGTCATCGGTTTTTGCAACTTGCGTCGTTATGGGAGCAACGAGTTGAACGGTCTGGCTGGGTTTAAAGGTTTGGACCATTCCTTGAGAAACCAAAGCAATGGCCAGTACAAAAGAAAGAGGCAATAAAATGTAAAGCACCGTGCGCACAAGGTCCACCCAGAAATTTCCAATATTTTTCGTTTGTTTTCCGATAAATCCCCGGACTACCGGGAGGACGACCACCATCCCGGCTGCCGCTGAAACAAAATTTTGAACCGCCAGAGCAGCCATTTGCGTGAAATAACTCATGGTAGATTCGCCGCCATATCCTTGCCAGTTGGTGTTGCTGGCGAAGCTGATCGCGGTGTTGAAAGAAGAATCCGGAGACACAGACCCCATCTTCATGGGGTTGAGAGGCAAAAGATGCTGATAACGTTGCACCGCATAGACGACAAAAATTCCCAAGGCGTTGAATAACATCATCGCGACAGCGTAAGTCTTCCAATCCATTTCCTTTTCGGGATCGATTCCGCAAATTTTATAAAAAAACGACTCGACCGGCCAAAACCAGCGGTTGACCCTGGACTTACCTTCATAGACGCGTGCCATGTAAGTCCCAAGCGGCATGGCCAGCAATAAAAGCGCCGCCATGTAAAGAGCGCATTGAATAAGATTATTGATATTCATTAGAAAAACTCCGGCTTTAAAAGCGCTACCAATAGATACGCAAAAACAAAAATCGAAACAATAGCCCCTACCCAATAGATAACCGTCATGGTGTCCCCTTTAGATTTTCTCGCATAACTTGATAAGACCAAATGAAGCGATCACTAAAACCAATATGATTCCGACAAACAAGAGATCCATTTCGAGCCTCCTTACCTCAATTCTTTTAATTGATTTTTTATGTCTTCAATAAAACGGATATTTTCTTCCTCACGGTGCTCAAGCACGTTAACTATTTTGGCTATTTTTTGCTGGCCTGTTTCAGGTCTGGATTCTTCTTCGAGAGAAGTAGAAGCTGGCACGACGGCGTAAGATTTGCCGCACCACAGCATCAACAAGACAAGCGCCGTAAAAGCACCCAGGCAGATAATAAAGCCCATATTAAAAAGCCGATCTGTTTTATCTGTCTTGATTTTTGCCACCACAAGCCTTGCCCCATTCTCCTCGGCATCTTTTTTCTCAAGCTCGAAAAAACGATTGATGACGGTTTCCAAAGAAGCGCCTTTGTCTATTTGGGACGCATCGACCGTCAATTTTTTTCCATCGTTATCTACAAAAACAATCTTTTGGAGTGGCATTTTTCCCTCGTAAATTTGGCCTACTCAAAGGATACAGCCGGTAGAGGGAGATTGCTAATCAAATGGCTATCAAAAGGGGCTTTATTTGTGTTAAGGAAAGGTCAATGCGAAAAGCGGCCCGAATACAGATTTAAGAGTCGTATTTCAGGCGGTAACCGACACCGGGCTCGGTAAGGATATAAGAGGGGTTGGTGGGATTAGGCTCGATCTTGCTTCGCAGATTGCTGATGGTAACGCGCAAAAGATGATTGACGCCCTGAAAATCTTCCGGCGTTTTTCCCCATACCTGGTCCAAGAGCTGAGTATGAGTCAAAACTTTCCCGGCATTCATAACGAGCACTTTTAAAACATCGTATTCAGTAGGGCTAAGGTGGACGTCGTTGTCTCTTACTTTGATCAAGCGCTTTGAAAGATCAACCAAAAGCTCTCCACTTTTGAAGACGGGATCATTTTCGGTTCTTGCAAGACGTCTTAAGACAGCTCGAAGACGAGCCATCAGCTCACCGGCGCTAAAAGGTTTTGTCAGATAATCATCTGCTCCGGCATCCAGAGCCGAAATTTTATCGGATTCTTGTTCTCTCACAGACAAAATGATTATTGGAGTTTGGGTCTTTTTTCGGATAAGCCTTGTGACTTCCACGCCGTCCATATCCGGAAGGCCAAGATCGAGAACGATTACGTCCGGGTGAAAAGATAAAAAAACTTCCTGAGCTTCTTTTCCGTTCGACGCCTCCGAAATAGTAAAACCGTTGGAAACGAGCGTTGTTTTCAAAAACCGGCGAATGGATTTCTCATCGTCTACGATGAGCACTCTCAAGTTATCAGGATTCATTGTCTGACAGGGAGCGACATTGTGACGATCGTTCCCCCTCCAGGTCGATTCTCGGCCCATATTTTTCCATGATGGGCCTCTACGATCCCTTTGCAAATGGAAAGACCAAGGCCAGTGCCTTCGATATTTTGAGGGCGTTTCACCCGGTAAAATTTATTGAACACGTTTTCTAAATCTCTTTCCGGAATGCCAAGTCCGCGATCGAGAATCTTTATTTCTATGAAACCGTTATTTTTCTTTGCCTCGATGTCAATTGGAAGGCCAAAGGGAGCATATTTCACGGCATTGTCCAAAAGATTGACGAGCACTTTCATCATCAGCGAAAAATCCATCGGAATATGCGGCAAGTCTTTTTCTATTTCTACCGTAACACGTCGATCGCTCAATTTTTCTTCAAGCGCTTTCTGAGCCGCCCCGATGATATCGCTGACTTCGGAGAGATGGGGCATGACCTTAAGCGCGTCTGCCTCAAGGCGTGCCATATCAAGAAGATTTCCGACAAGGCGGTTCAGTCTTCCAGCTTCTTCATAGGCGTTTTCGAGCAGGTCTTTTCTGGAGCTTTCATCCATTTTAAGATTTTCAAGCATTCCGCTCAAAGAACCCGTGATGGAAACAAGCGGGGTACGAAGATCGTGAGAAATCGAATTAAAAAGCGCGGATTGGAGTTTTTCTCTTTCTTCCAGCAGCCGCGTCTTTTGGACTTCTTCCTGGAAACGAATGCGCTCTATGGCAATGGCACTTTGAGAAGCAAAGGCATCCAAGAGGCGCTTCCGGTCAAGCGGCAAGGTCTGGCTTTTCGTCTTAAAGTAAACGCCGATGGCACCGAAAATCCCATGGATCGTTTTAAGGGGAAGATAATATCCTGATGATCCGGGAAGCGTATCTGTACTCCAACCGGCCGATTCACCGTTTTTTAAAACCCATTCCACAACGGCAGATTCATGAGCGTCCGGAACGACGTCCCCGTCGGTATAAGGCTTTAGATTCTCTTCTTCCTTTACAAAAATCACTGACTTGGCCTCAAGAGTTTCAAAAATATGGCTTGAAAGAAACTGTGCAACCGATTGGACGTCTTTAGCTGCCCCCAAATCCCGACTTAAATTGTAAAGAGACGTAGAAAACGCTTCACGCGCCCTGGCTGACTCAGCCTGTTCTTTAATCCTCGCAGTAAGCGTGCTTATCAAAAGACCCACGATAAGAAGAACCAAAAAAGTAAATAAATATTGCGTGTCATAAACGGTAAAGGTATAAAACGGTGGAATAAAAAAGAAGTCGAAAACAGCGACGCTCAAAACCGCCGTTAGAATGGACGGACCCTTCCCGAAAAAAACGGCCGAAACGACGACTGCCAAAAGATAAAACATCACAAGATTTGTGGGAGCGAGAAAATTTCTTGCAACTGCACTGACAAGTGCGGCAAGCACGACAAGAAGAACACCAGCCATATATTTACCGGGCGCCGCTCTTTTCTGCGACCTTAAAGATTTGGCTTTTTCCTGTCTTTTTGTCGACCGTGTGATGACATACACATCGATTTCACCACTTGACCTAATAAGCCGATCAACAACGCTGCCATATAGAACGTCGCTGATACGTCTACGCAGAGGTTTTCCAATAAGAATTTTTGTTATTTGATGGCTTCTGGCGTAATTAACGATTTCTTCCGCGACGTTGCGACCGGAAAGAGTGACGGGTTTAGCGCCAAGTTCTTCGGCTAATTGAAGCGAACGGGTCACACGGTCTTCCTCTTCTTCGGAGAGTTTCTTATGACCCGTATCAACATAAACGGCGTACCAATCAGCATCGAGGCCTGCCGCAAGGAGCTTTGCCGCCCGCACAAGCTCGGCGCTCGAAGCATAGGAGCTGACGCAGACAATCAGCCTTTCTCTGGCGGATCGCTGGCCTACTTCTCCGCGCAAGAAAGATTGGATTTGCGTATCGACTCGCTTCGCGGCGCGTCTTAAGGTAAGCTCTCGCAGAGCGTTGAGATTCTTTTCACTGAAATAACTTTGCAGCGCACGCTCTGCCTGTTCGGGTACATATACTTTTCCTTCGCGGAGGCGCTTAACCAGCTCACCTATGGGAAGATCAACGACTTCAATTTCGTCCGCTTCATCCAAGATGGTATCGGGTACGGTTTCCCTCATCGTGATGCCGGTCACCTTGGCAAGCACGTCATTTAGACTTTCCAGATGTTGAATATTGAGCGTGGTGTAAACATCAATCCCATTAGAAAG
>JAHFFM010000184.1 GCA_023247935.1 Candidatus Omnitrophota bacterium
CATTGAAGAGGTTTCGGCGTGAACCGGAAAGGTTTTTTGCTGTTGGAAGCGATGCTGAGCATTCTTCTGATTTCCGTTGGACTCGTGGCGGTTTCCATGTCTTTTTCCATTTCCAAAAAAATATTGCTTCGATCCCGGGAATTTTTCCGATCGAGTCTTTTTCTGCGCGAAAAAATGTTTGAAATCGGACAGGCAGGAAAAATCGGGCTTTCTCTCCAAAGCGGTTCTTGGAAAGATGAAAGCATGGCCTGGTCTTTACGTGTGGAGCCTTTGCCGGAAACCGATTTGAACCGGGTCGAACTGGAAGTTTCTGAAATAAACAAGCCGGATTCGGCCTGCTCTCTCGAAACATATTTAAACAAGCCGGAAAAATGATTCAGGAAAACAGTTGACTAAAAAAAATGAGCGTCTAAAGAAGGGCTTTACGCTGGTGGAGATGCTCGTCGCCCTTACGATTTTCTCGATCGTGGCGCTGTCGGTTTCTTCTATTTTCCGGTCCGGGGTCCGCACTTGGCGGGCCGGAAATGAATGGTCGGAAGAAAATCAGACGTTCCGGACTTTTTTTCAAACGATCACAAAAGAGCTGCAGAATTCGGTGAATTATTCGCCCGAGATGCCATTCGAAGGAACCGGGCGGGAGATTTCATTCCTTACTTTGGAAGACCGGCATGATTTCAAGCGGGGAACGGCTCTCGCGCTTGTTCGCGTCATTTACCGGTATGACGCCAAAAAAAAGAAGGTTGACCGGATGGTTTCAGGCCAAGAGCAGGGATTTGAAGCCCGAAATGCAAAACTCGAAGGCTCGATGGAAAATATCCCGTCGTTTGAGGCGGCGTATGCCTATAAACCTATCTATGAAAACGGTCCGGTGCGTTGGAAGGATGAATGGAGAGATGAAAAAACCATTCCCGGAGGCGTTCGCATAAAAATCGGAGATTTTCATACCGCTGTTTGTATTCCTGCGGGTATTTTGGGGGACGAAGATGCGTTCCGATAGAGGCGGAATTTTAATCGTCACGTTTTGGACGCTTTTAGTTTTGTCCGTTCTTGCTTCTGGCATCGCGTTCCGTTTGTCGATGGACATGCGCTTGAGCCGTTATTTTTTAGAAGGGCTCCGCGCGCAGGAAATCGCCATGGCGGGCGTTTACCGCGCTATGGAAATGCTTTCAAATGATGAAGATGATTATGATTCCTTGTATGAGTGCGGCATTCGCATGAAAGCATCCCGGAAACCTCAGGATTTTTTTAACAAAATTTCCCTTGGAGAGGGGAATTTTACCCTGGAATACAAACAGGACGGGCATGTTTTTTCGGGGTTTTCGGACGAAGACAGGAAAATTAATCTGAACACGGCCGGTGAAAACGTTTTGATCTCGCTCCTGACGGTTATCGGGGAAGTCAAAGATCCGTTTGCAGCCCGGGATATGGCCGTCTTTATCTTGGATTGGCGGGATGCGGATCATGTCAACAGGAGTCAGAAAAGCGCAGAGGATGATTATTACCGCTCTTTGCCGCAAGGCTATGATTGCGCGGACAGGCCTTTTCGCACGACTGAAGAGCTTCTTTTGGTCAAAGATATGACTCAGGAGATTTATGACAAGATCAGCGAATATATCACGGTATACGGCGAAGAAAGCGTTTTTAAAATTAATTTAAACACGGCTTCAATTCCCGTGCTGCATGTGATCGGGGTCAGCGTGGGGATGCAGGATGAGAATGCCGCGCGTTTGGCCCAAAGAATTGCGGAATGGCGCTCCGGTTCGGACAACAAGCCGGGTACGGCCGATGATGCAATTTTTACCGCTTCTGACATTGAGTCTCTAGAAAAGCATTTGCCGGATTTGACCGCTCTGGCCCAGGCCAACCTGATCCCCGTTTTTAAAAGTTTCTTTAAATCATATTCCTCCTATTATAGAATCGAGTCTGCCGGGAGCTGCGGCGCTATCCAAAAAAAAATTACTGTGGTAACTGCTAAAAATAGAGATAAAGGACAGTCAAAATTCATTTATTATCACCAGGACTAGAGAATGACGGGCTGATGGTTGAAATGACAGGCCGCCGGATCCGCCTGGTTTATCACCGCAAGTCCGTTCAAAGCGAAGCTTCCTCGGATGATCCGGCTTCTCTCGCTTCTTCCCTTAAGTTTTTGTTGAGTTCCAATTCCGTTCGCTCCCGCCGTGCGGTCCTGAATATTCCCAGGCATCAGGCGATCCTGAAGTTTGTTAAACTCCCATCCCAGGAAGCTTCCGAAATCGGACGCATGGCCAAAATGGAAGTGTTGCGCCAGATTCCTTATTCCGAAGAGGAAATCATTCATTCGCATAAAACGATTCGTCCGGAGGTAGATGGGTATTCACTGGTTTTGCTGGCTGCCGTGCCCAAATCGATCGTGGACAGGTTTCTTCTGGTTTTGGAATCCTGCGGTTTGGTTGCCGACAAAGTCACGCTGGGAGCTGAAATCGCAACCGAGTGGTTTCGTGAAAATTATCCAAAGACGGCATCGCAGGAAGTGCTGCTTGTCAATCTGTCGCCGGATACGCTTGGAGTGGACGTTTTACAAAAAGGAGAATGGGTTTTCAGTCGCGGCATTTCTCTTGACGTATCCGCCAAAAACACCGCGCAATGGCTGAATGAAGTCGAAGCCTCCGTGATTTCTTATCAAAAAAATCCGTTTTCGCAGCTTCAGACCCTTTATTTTTTTGGTTTGTCTTCCTGTTCCGGCGATGCGCGCAGATTGGCGGCGGAATTAAAGTTGGAGTTTCAGGAATTTGGTCCGCTGCCTAATTTTGGAATGATTCCAGAAATTGGCTGCTCCGGTAAAGCGAGCATCCATTTCTTGCCGGTAAAACAGGACGTCCAAAAAAACCGGGTTGAATGGAAAAAACAGGTCGGTTTTTTACTGATTGGTATGGGTTTGATTGCGGCTCTGGTCGGTGTGGGAAGCTGGAAAAGGGAGCAGAACCAGAAAAAGCTGCTCGCGAAAATAGAGGCTGAAATTGAACGAAACAAACCGTTTGTCCACACCTCGGCTTCCCCGGCGGACTCAAGCCAGAGGCCTTTGGCAGCCGATATTTTTGCGGAAGTTCATCAACTTCTTCCATCTAAAGTAATGCTGGAAGCCCTGGATTATGAGGATCACGACGTCTTGACGGTGCGCGGCAGTTCAGATGAAATTACCGGGATTTTTGAATTCAGCGGGGCATTTAAAAAATCCCCGTGGTTTTCTGCGGTGGAGTTGAAATACGTGAATAAGCGTCCGGATTCATCACAGACAAACGATTTTGAAATACAGGCCAAGATTGGAAAGTGAAAATTAAAATGGTTGGCAAGGAAAGAGATTGGGTAGGTCTGGCGGTGTTGGCTTTATGCGCGGTTATTTTTTCTGGCATGCTGGCGCCTGTGTTCAAAAATCATTCAAAAGAGGCGACGCGTATTCATTCCAAAAAGGAGATCTTGAAAAAAATTTTAAAAAATTTACCTGCAAACGGCCAAGCATCGGCTTCTGCCCGCCGAGATGTCACGGAGCTGCTTAAAAAACTCCAGGATATAGCCTCCGAATCTTCCATTTCTCTGATGGGAATCAAGCCTCAATCTCCGGAAGAAGCGGAAGAGGAAGGGCGGGTTATTTTTGATCTTTCCGCCCGTTCCGATCCCGTCAACTTTATCCGTTTTCTTTACAAATTGGAGAGCCCTTCCTCTGGTTTTCGTGTCAAACGATTCACGGTTGCCGCGTCTTCCCAGGGCTCATCCGAGCTGCAAACATCGCTCACAGTTAGCTTTTAGCACCTATTTTTTTTAACAAAACAGGACAAAAATTAGATATACTCAGTATTACATAAAAATGTTTACAACTTTAAATTTTACAAAAACTTTTTTCTGGTCCAATTTATTATTGGCCTTGGCGGCCATTTTTGCCTTAATATTTTTTACCCGCGAATTTTTTTTTGATTCTCCTGAAATCCAGTTCCGGAAAATATTGTCCGAGGCCCGTCAAACCGGCTCGAGCGTAAAAGCCGCTTCTTCCGATGCCGTTGAAAAAATACCCGAAATAAGTTTTTACGAAGAGATT
>JAHFFM010000001.1:0-19342 GCA_023247935.1 Candidatus Omnitrophota bacterium
TTCCGCGCCTGAGATCGCTGTCCAGTTGGTAGAACCATCTGCGCTGTAGTAGAGCGCGATAAGACCGATGGATCCTGTTTTATCCCAAACAATGTTGTGGGTTTGGTTGGCGATGAAAGAGTTCACAGGGGCAGTGGTGCCGGCGGTGGTGGGTGTTGTGATCACCACAGACCCCTTGATTGCAAATCCCGCGTCCGAAGGATCGCTCACCAAAGCATTATTGGCATCTTCTACTGTCATGGTGATACCAGTCCCAATCGCGTCAGGAACCGTCCAAGATTTTGTGAAGGTGTAGTCGGGATCAACGGTAACAAGTGTCTTTTGTCCTTGATTGCCGTCCAAGTCATAGTTGGTGCTATTTTTGGTGTAATAAAGATTAACGCTAGTGATAGGACCAAAGATGGTGCCTGTGACTTGCACGACTTCGCCCACTGCGTAAGTAGCGCCGCCATTGGGAGTCGACAAGTGCACGTTACCCTTGATGGTGAAGTTCGCATTCGAGTCGTCGATGACAGTGCCGTCGGTGGTATCTACCACGCGGATTCTAGCTTTGGTGGTGGTGCTACCGGAATTAGGAATCGCCCAGTTAAAGGTAAAGGGTCCTGTCGGAGAACCGGAGACATCAATATTTTGAGTATCCAGAGGCGTTCCATGTCCGTCTTCCAAAGGAACCCATACCGGCGAACCAACCGTAGCGTCTCCGGTGAATTCCAACTTCACGGTGGAGATATTCCCCTTCTTAGTCCAAGTCACCGCGTGCGTGTCAGAGTCGGAAGTGGCAATGCCCCATGATTCAGTACCGGTGTTCGGCGAAGTTAAAACCAGATCACCGCGGATTTTGAAAGCGGAGCCAGTAAAGGCGCTGTTGGCATCATTAGGATCGGAGATTCTGACTTTGGCGTTCAAAGCTCTTGTGGCAGGCAATGTCCAAGACTGAGAACCATCATTGTCGATGATGCCGTCATTGGTGGTGCCTTCTGTTTCAGGAAGATTGGACCAGTTGGAACCGTTGTCGGTGGAATATTCTACTTTGACAGTCGCAGGAATGCCGGCTTCGGCAGTCGCCCATTGAATACTGTAAGCATTGGTGGCAATCCACACATCCCCTGTCGTTGGATGAGCGATGGAGAATTTGGCCATTGTGGAACTTTGAGCGGTAGCAATATCTTCCACGTTGGTGTTGGCCGCGTCCACCACTTTGACTCTAAAATTATTCTTCACAATCGGGAAGTCGACAGGAATCGCCCAGTCATAGGTGTGAGCGCCTTCCGCTCCGGAGGTGACGCTATTGATATTTCCATTCACATCGCGGATGATGGTCCAGTTGGTGCCAGAATCGGTGGAATAATAAATCTTCACATTTTGAATCGCGCCATGCGTGTTGGTCCAAGCCACGGTGTTGGTCGAGCCGATTCTCCAATTGACGCCGACCGAGTCATCCGGATCATCCATGGTGAGTTGACCCACCACTTGGAATTGAGGAGACTTGGCTTCCGTAGCCAAGAGACTGTTGGCATCGATGGCTTTGACTCTTATTTTAAGATTAGCTCCATTCATAGCGCCGTTGGGAACGCTGGCCCAACCTTGAGAACCATCATTGGGAGTGGAAGCAAAAATATCAACGGCGTTGGTAGTGAAGTCGTCCGTCGTGGAATATTGGATTTTCACATCGGTAATATTGGAGCCTTTTTTGTTCCAAGTAATGGTGCGATTGGTGTCACCCACCGTCCAAACATCACTACCGGTCGGAGAAGTCACAGCAATGTAAGGCGCCACAAGGAATGAAGAACCAACCGTGGACGAGACGCTAGAGTCATCCGCGTCGGAGATACGAACTTTGGCTTGAGCGACCGCATTCACAATGTTGATACTTCCTGAACCGCTATCTAAAAGAAGATTGTAGGGGCCGTTCTGAGAAGCGGTGGTTGTCACTGTGCTCCAGGCGCCACCGTTGTTTTCAGAATATTCGACTTTGACATTGCCAATGGAACCGTTGGCCGTCCAGTTCAAAACAATGGTGTCTCCTAAAATGTAGCTAGAGCCTAAAGCTGAGAGAACGATTTTGCCGCGAACGGTGAAAGATTCTGACAGGGCATCGGCAATCAGATTAGAACCAACGGCTTTGATTTTGTAAGCAGCGCCAGGAACCGCATCATTGGGGACGAGCCAGCCAAAAGTGTTCCCGGTAGGCCCGCTAGAAGAAAGCGCTTCCGCGCCTGAGATCGCTGTCCAGTTGGTAGAACCATCTGCGCTGTAGTAGAGCGCGATAAGACCGATGGATCCTGTTTTATCCCAAACAATGTTGTGGGTTTGGTTGGCGATGAAAGAATTGACCGGAGCCGTAGTTCCAGCGGTAGTCGGCGCCGTAATCGTCACAGAACCTTTAACCGCAAAACCGGCGTCAGAAGTATCTGTTACTGCGGCATTTTCGGAATCTTCCACTGTCAGTGTGATGCCGGTACCAATCGCGTCAGGAACCGTCCAAGATTTTGTGAAGGTATAATCCGGATCCACGGTAACAAGCGTCTTCTGTCCTTGATTGCCATCCAAGTCATAGTCGGTGCTGTTTTTGGTATAAAACAGATTCACATCCGAAATAGGACCAAAAACGGTTCCTGTGATTTGCACCACTTCACCTACCGCGTAAGTAGCGCCGCCATTGGGAGTCGACAAGTGCACATTGCCCTTAATCGTGAATTCCGCATTAGAATCATCCAAGACTGTGCCATCCGTCGTATCTACCACACGAATTCTGGCTTTGGTGGTGGAGATACCACCCGTGTTGGGGATCGCCCAGTTAAAAGTAAAAGGTCCGGTGGCGTTGCCGGTGACATCAATATTTTGAGTATCCAGTGGCGTGCCATGTCCATCTTCTAAGGCCACCCATGTCGGAGATCCCACGGTGGCATCCGCCGTGAATTGCAACTTCACGGTGGAGATATTCCCCTTCTTAGTCCAAGTCACCGCGTGCGTGTCAGAGTCGGAAGTGGCGATACCCCACGATTCAGTGCCGGTGTTAGGAGAAGTCATGACAAGGTCACCACGGATTTTAAAAGCGGTGCCGGTCACAATACTGTCTGTTGCATTCGCCGGATCCGAAATACGAACCTTTGCCGTTAAAGTTCTTGTGGCTGATAAAGTCCAAGCCTGAGAACCATCATTGGTAATAATGCCATCATTATCCGTTCCTTCTTCGCTCTCCGGAAGATTCGACCAGTTATTGCCATTATCTAGCGAGTATTCCACTTTAACGGTAGGAGGAACACCGGCTTCAGCGGTCGCCCATGAAATGGTGTTGGCCGTTGTCGCCACCCACACATCCCCTGTCACCGGATGAGAAATTGTAAATTTGGAAAGCGTGGAACTGGCGGCCGTGGAAGTATCTTCCACATTTGAGTTGGTCGCATCCACCACTTTGAGTCTAAAATTATCTTTCACAATCGGGAAGTCGACAGGAATCACCCAGGGATAGGAATGTTGCTGTCCCGCCGTCCCTGACGAAACGGGACCGACGTCGCCCCCTGCCTCACGGATAATAGTCCAAGCACCGCCGGAATTAGTGGAATAATAAATCTTCACATTGGCAATCGCGCCATGAAGATTGGTCCAATAAACCGTATTGGTCGCGCCGATTCTCCATTTGACGGGAGTCGAGTCATCCGGTGTATCCATGCGAAGCTGACCAATGATTTGAAAGCCGGAAGAAAGTGCGGTAATCGCCCATGCATCGGAGGTGGGCAATGTCGAAATACGAACCTTCAAATCTTTGGAAGCGCGAATATTATCAGGAATATTGCTGGGGGCTCCAGCGCCGGCGCTCCACACCTGAGAACCGTCATTCGATGTCGTGGTATAAATATCGTTGATGTCGGAAGTAAAATTATCGCTGGAGTACTGAATCTTGACATTCGCGATATTAGCGCCCTTTTTCGTCCAAGTAATCGCGTGAGCCGCATCGTCCACCGTCCAAATATCATTACTGCTGGCCGGCGCTGTGACCGTAATCACCGGTTTGACCAAAAAGGCAGCGGAGGTGGAACTCACCGCGGAATCCGCGTTGGAAGAAACGCGAACCTTGGCCTGCGCGGCCGCATTCACAATATTGATACTTCCCGAACCGCTATCGAGTAAAAGAGGATAAGGCCCGTTTTGCGACGCATTGGTCACAACGGTGTTCCAAGAATTTCCATTATCTTCAGAATATTCCACTTTCACATTGCCGATGGATCCGGTCGGAGTCCATGTCAGATTGATAGAATCTCCTAAATTATAGGAACTCGCTAAAGCGCTTAATACGATATTACCTTTGATGGCAAATTCGGTGCCCGAGGCACTAGTCACCACAAGATTGCTGTTTCCGTTAATATTAGAAACTCTGAATTTGACGTGATCGCTGATGGCATTCGGAACTGTCGTTGAGATACTCCCCAGCGCGCTATCCACGGTTCCATAACCGGAAAGTGTTTGCCAAGTCGGGGAGCCCTGATCTGCATCGGTCGCATATTCAATCTTGATATTTCCAGCGCCCACACTCGTCCATGACACCGTCAGCGCGTTACCGACATTGCGTGTCGTCGGGCCGTTCGGAGCTGTCAAAGCCAAAGCAGGTTTCACGGTAAACAAAGGAGAGTACGCCGTGGTGATATTATCAAAACCATCCACCGCTTTGATGCGCACCTTCACTTGATCACTAACTACCGTTCCCGGAACGGGGGTCCATCCGAAGCTTCCGCCGGTCGCAGAACCTGAAAGAGAATTTCCGTAATTATCCGTTCCATTATTTAAAGTGTAATCAATCGCAACATTGGTGATGCCTTCCGCCGTCCAAGTAATCGTTTTATTATTGCCCGCGGTCAATGTGGTCGTGTCCGGCTGATTCACCGCCAAATAACCGTACACGTTGTACGCGCCATCTGCCGTCATGGCCTGGACATTTGCTTCATCGCCGATCATCACTACCGCAAATCTTAAATGCGTACCGACAATACTCGCCACATTGGGAACGGTGAAATTTTGCGTGTACTCGGTAGGATCAGGATCCACAGCCGTGATCGGACTCCCGTTGATTTTGGTGCCGCCAGGATAGGGCGCGCTTCCATCGACGGAATAATAAACATCAAAGCTGTCGGTATTGCGTCCGGTATGTTTAAACTTAATATTGGCTGCATCACGAATATGATAATCACCAACGGTTGGACCCGTGATCGTAATCGAGGGCTTCAAAGTGATGCTCGGAGATACCTTAAATACGTTGGCAGAATTGGCTTTGTATTGAACTTTCAATTTTGTCGCGCCACGGGCGGCATCAGGAATATTAGTCCAGTTGAAACTATGATTGCCATTTTGATAATCGCTGGCAAGCGTTGTAATATTGGTGTAGTCGGTGCCATTGATGGAATAAAGTAGTTCTACTTTTTGAAAATCGGGATTTCCTGCGTCTGGCATAGTGCCGTGATTGGTCCATTGAATGAGATAGCTTCCGCCTACACGCAGAGTCGGCGTTGGGTTTGCTGGTGGATTGGTAAAATCAAAAGCGCCGCGAATTTCAAAGGTGGAGTCGGATACGTCGTAAATAGCGGAGTCAGAACTGTGAGCGACTTTGAGCTTCCCACTAGTGCTCATCGCGTCCGCGACTGTCCAGTTGGAATACGTGCTAGTCGTTCCGTTGGTATCGACGGAGCTGAGAGGCCCCGGATTAGCGCCTACCCCATCCGTGATTTCCGTCCAGGGACCGGAGTCTCCATTTTTTGAATAATACAAACGAATCAAAGGATCGCTGTTAGCCCACAATTTCCATTTGATGTCCTGAGCCCCGTCAATCGTCCATACCGGCGCGCCGCCGTTATGCGTAATAATCTGCAACTTAGGAATAATCGCGACATTACTTCCGGTAGCGCTGGTCAAATCACCGAAGCTGGCGGACTCAATTCTGAATTTAACAGTATTGCTTTGTGCCGCCGCAGGAATTGTCCACGCGTAATCAGAGCTGGGGCTAATGGAGTTAGGAATATCGGTTGTCGTTGCAGCTGTTTGATTGAAAGTAGAGCCGTCGGTAGCATACTTAATTCTCATTGCACCAACGTTAATTGGTGTCGATCCATCTTCGTTTTCGCTCTTCCAGTCAATAGTTACTTGATCGCTGATTTTATAACTTCCGGAAGTTGGCGCTTGAATCGAAAAGACCGGACGAATATTCACGTTTTCGGAAACTTCCGACACGGCGCCGCTCAAACTGACGCGGAAATTCACGAAATTAGTGTCGTTGGCGGGAAGGGATGTTACAGGTGGTACCCAATTAATGGTTTTATTGGTTTGTTGAGTTCCGTTGAGCGCAATCGCAGTCCAGTTCGACTGATTGTCTTTGGAATATTCTAGAGTCACATTGCCCAACCCTGAAGGAAACTTAGTCCAAGTGATCGGGTATCCCGCCGCATGTCCAATGATCCAAGTCGGCGGAGTCACATCTCCGGCAGGCGCTGTGATATGCAGCACACCTTGAACCGCGAACGGCGCCGAGGAGATGCCATTCACATTGCCTTCATCGCTGAGAAGCGCTACTTTTACTTTATAATTTCCTGGCACACCGCCCGAAATTCCATTAGGACTTGGAACTGTTTGCGGATCCCAGGTAAACGTCTGTTGCACACCGTCACTACCACCAGCTACAGACGGATTTAATACCGTTGTGTAATTGGAATAATTACTTTCATCGGAGAGATAAATTTTAACACTGCCCAAATTTCCGGCGGGAGTCCATTTAATGTCGATGGTATTGTCAAATGGCTTGGTTCCCGTGTTTGGCTGAACATTGGTAATTTTTGCTTTAATCGTAAAATCCGCATTCGACGTATCGGAATAAGTAGGCGTCGGATAACTGCGTATTCTCACCTGCACCGTACCACTCACCGCCGCAGGCACTTGCCAGGAGTACGCACCCAAACTCGCCACAACATTGGATTGAATTAAATTCCAAGTGCTGTGCGGAGCGTCGGTAGAATAATAGAGATCCACATTGCTGATGCTGCCCGAGGCGACCCACGTGATCCCGTTCGGGGCGTTAAAGGTATCGCCCACATACAAAATTTCTCCCCCATTCGGATTGGTGAGTTTCACCGAAGGATTAATCGTGAATAAATTTGACGACTGTGTCGCGACAGACAAACTATTGGCACCAGGAGTCGCGTTGGCTAAAATTCTTATCTTAGCTTGAGCGCCCGTAGTTTCAACACCGTTAGGGATTGTCCAATTGAATTTGCCTTTGCCATCATACGGAGGTGTATCACCTCCCGCGGAGCCATTGTTGACGTTCAAAGCCGTAGCCCCGGCAATATCCGTCCAGGTGCTGGCAGAGCTACAAGTCCCATCCGTACAGTATTGGAGTTTGATGGTTCCAAACGTATAAGCGGCTCCGGTCTGCTGACCGCGATAATCCCAAGTAATGTCGTAAGCACTTTGAGCAATCAAAGAAATGCTCGCCGCGTCAGGATAAGTAATCATTAATTTTCTCGCCACATTAACGGAGCTAGGTGTGGTCGCAATAATCGCACCGTCTAACAACGACACCACGCGAAGCTGGATCGGCGTATCTACATAGTTAGGGATACCATGACTTGCCGGGCTCCAGGCCCATCGACCGCAACCGGCAAAAGGCGCGCTATCCGCCGGAGTGCAATTAGAGCCGTCATTATTCACCGCTAAATTGGTCGCTCCGCTGATATCCACCCAACCAGCGCCATTTAAGTTTTCTTGAAGCTTCACATTGCCCCAACCCGTACTACCGGTATAATTCCACACAATATATTTGTTGGTTTCGCCCACCACCCAATTCACCGCGGCCGTTCCACCACTGCCTACGCCATTTCCTGAAGAAGCGTTTAATGTAAAATTTGTCGCGTCTACTTTAGTGATTGTCCAAGTTCCATTGGCATTGGTGTTTGTCACGTGGTTGGCAATAGTCACCGTATCCCCCGTGCTATAACCATGATTGGCCGCAGTTAAAATATTAATAGGTGAAGCATTGGTAGACGAAGTAATCGCCACCGTCCCCTGAGGCGCTGTGCCCGAACCTACCGGAGAAGCCATGGTTAAACTTCTTTTTACGGTGAAATAATCGTTCGAGGCGTCGGATTGACGGCGAACATCGGTGTACGCGCTATCCGCTCGAGTGTCATCTTGATCATAGAGTCTGAATTTAACTTTATTGCCAATAATGTCAGGAATTTTAACTTTGATGGTTCCGGCCGCAAAGGTGGTGCCAGTTCCTGAGCCTGTGCAAGCCGACGCTGGATTGGAAGTCGTGCCACAGTAAGAACCCATGTCTGAATAATTTTCACCGGTCGTTGTCACAGTTCCCGTGTTGCCGCCAACGCCGTTACCAACAGAACCTTTCAATTCAAATGTATTGGCGCCTCTATTGGCAACTTCCCAAACACCATTCGCCGCGGTGTTGGTGACATGCCCGCTGACGGTGACAATTTGCCCATTCACAAAATTATTGCCAGCCATGGTGATCACAATGGGTGTCGCATTGGTGGAGGATGTAATATTGGCCGCTGTCACAGAAGCGGTACCACTGGTACCCGACCCTAAATTGGACGAACCATTCAAATCAAAAGTTGTTCCAGCGATAGCCGTCACGACCCAAGCTTGATTCAGGCCGGAGAGAGAATGACCGGCAATTGTCACCGAATCACTCGTTTTAAAACCGTGACTGATGGAGGTTGTAATTCTCATTTTCCCCGTACCAGCGTTCCATGCCGAGGAAGCGATGGCAAGAACAGCGGCATTGGTGTCCGACGTCGTAGAATACTGAAGTTTCCAGTTATGTGTCGCGATATCGTTTGAATTTTTCCAGGTAATGTCTTGTACACTGCCAACCGCGTAAGATTCACTTCCATTAGGAACTTTTAACGTCATTGGAGCAAATTCATAGACTTGATAATCCATATCCAAGTTAAAACCACGCGAGTTACGATCACGAACCGTTTCCAAGATAGTGGAACTAGTAAGGTAAGATGCAACCGCCCTCTCGGAAGCTTCGGAGTCCACCACGGAACCAGTCGTACCGCCTGAAACATTTGCGGTCGCCACCGTTCTTGTCGTACTTACTCCGGGATTGCTGGTAATAATCGGCGTTTTTACCGCGGGGAAAATAAAGCCGGAGGCTCCACCGGCGGCTGTACCGTCACCATTAGTTCCCAAAGACCCCACCAGTCTAAAAGTTTTATCGCAATTAGCGGCCGAGGCATCGCAACGAAGAATCGTCCAGTTTCCATTGGCATTGGTGTTCGTGGTATGGTTGCTAATATTCACCAATTGCCCGTCAATCAAACCATGTTCAAACCCTACTGTGATACAAATAGGATTTGGCGCCGCCGGATCCGTGGAAGAGGTGATTGCCATAGGTGTGGGGCCTTTGGTGCAATTGTCATTAGCGGTTCCTGAATAAGTTCCATTACCGGCGATCACAGTTCCCGTCACAATATCTTTTACGGTAAGCGTGGTGGTCAGCGGCGTCGTGTTAACTTTGAACATTCCATTCGCCGCGAGATTTCCCGCAACGCCATAGCACTGGATAATATCATCCACAGCAAAACCATGAACGGCCGTTGTAATCACCATCGGATTAGCGTTGGTCGCGCCACTGATCGCTTTTAAAGAAGGGGTGGTGGTGTGAGCTCCGGCAATCACTCCATCCGTCTTGCCCCAACCTAAAGGATTGCCAGAAGTGGATTCTTTGAAATCAACCACGTAGTATCTAACAGACAAATCGTCATTAGCGGTATTGGGTGCATAACGGCGGGAAAATTCAAGCGTGGATCCGTCTTTAATGCGTCCGCGCACAAAAAGCTGAGAATCACCGCCGGTCGTTCCCGTAACAAGCACTTGGGTGCCGGTCTTATTGCCGTAAAATAACATAGCATTCTGACCGCCGTTTGAGAGACTGACGGAGGCCGTATGCATGGTGTCATTTCCGTCGTTAATAGGAAGCGCCACGGTTCCCGTACTAACAGTAGCGTCTGTCAAAAATTCAATGATCTGCCAAGTCATCGTCACTGTTTTTCCGCTGGTCTTCACGTTGATGCTCCGGGTCAACGTGAGCTGATTGACGTTTGGAAAAGTACCGACCACGAATAAAAGTTCCGTAAATTCATTGTCATTCGCATTTGCGCTCAACGCGGACTTGGAATAAATAATCGGCACCGCGTCGGAAGTGCTTGTAAGAGGTGTCACCAAATCGATTGTCTTCGTCAAATTGACCGTGGGATTGCCATTGGCCAAACTGGAAATACCTCTTTGAACCGTAACCCCATCATTAAACTCAATGACCTGCCAAGTCACACTGGCGTTTGCGGTCGCACCGGCGCGATCAATAAAGAGAGTGCTGGTATCTTCAAATTGAACGCCAAATGCCCAGTTTTGATCTCTCTCCGCCACTGTCGTACCGTCAACACTTGGGGAGATCAATATAATCGACTTCGACATATCCACCGTACCGCCAATATCCACAGAAGCGGACACGTCATCCGTGTCAAAAAATGCGGTGCCACGATAAACATTTTTGATTTGGACAGCCCAGGCGGAGCTCGAACAAAAACTGAGCGCGAGAGAAAAAAGAAGTGTCATGGAAAATAGGATTGCGGGTTTATTTCGCATTTTGAGTCAACCCCTTGACTGCTAAAGTCAGTGCCGACGGAGACGCTGCCAAAGAACTATCAACCTCTTCTTCCTTGGGCGCCTTCTTGATCAAAGCAATTTCACCAGCCACTTTTTTATGGCTCTTCACAAATTCTTTGTAGGTCACTCGCACCGTATCGCCTTCCGAGATGGCTTTGTAGTTTTGGATATTAGAAAACTTGACCCCTTTAACGAAAGGAAACCAGGCCTCATGCGTAGGGTCATCCTGATATTCAATCGCAACACCCGAAAAACTGATTGCGCTAGCTCTGCCAGTGATACTCTTGGCTAAGAAATCTTCCTTCTCTTCTGGCAAATCCGGATTCGGAAATTCGTATTTTTTACTGTTTTTATTTTCTTTTGTTTCTTTTTTATCCACTGTTACCGCTGATTGTTTTTTGGCGGAACCAGCAACAGTCGATGTCTTGGTCGGTTTAACTTCCTTACTCACCATCGAAGAAGTAACCGTGCTGGATTTCAAGACTTTTTCTTTGTCCGACAAAACTTCCGCAAAAGAAAATCTCGCGGAGATCAAAAGAAACGCCAAGATGACAAAAGAGATCTTTCCGCCGTTCAAGAAATCCGGCCAGATCCATTCAATGCGGCTAATTTTAACGGGTTCCATGGGTTCCATCGGCGTAGCTCCACTCCACACTATAGAACGAAATATTTTTCGGCTTCTGTCCCACCGCGTGAAAACTCACAACACCCTTCATCGCGTCTCCAGACCACAGACCGCGCCAGCTCAAACGATCTCCGTTCATATTGAGCTGAACGGTTTGCCACACCACCACGCCATTGTCCTGCGTTTGTGTCGTGATCGGCGTCGAATTAAATCCGCGCGCGTTAAAATATTCCGAAGACACACTGCCATTCTTAAAAGAAATCATGTCTTTGAAGGGCTCTTCCCCTTCCACAGTCGGAAGCGCGATCATTTCCATCTGCCACTGAGTGCCTTCCAATTCCGTCAAAGCGATCGGGCTGCGATTTTCAAAACGTATTTTTTCCTTAAATTCTTTTTCACGGCGTTGAAGCACTGTTTCAAAATGGGTCTGGAGATTTTGCCGACTGACATACAAGTAAACAGAAGAACCTGTCGCCAAAAGAGCCGCCGTTCCGGCCATAATCAAAAGCGATTTATTCCGCTTGGCGAAGGAACGTACTTTCAAAACCTCTTCTTTTTGAGGAGGGATGTAACGGGCAATCCGATTCTTCGCTTGAGCCATAAAATACGGGGAACCCAAAATTGACGCGCGGCGTAGACTCTTTTCCAAAGATTTCATCTCTTCCGCATCCCCTTCCAAACAATAGCGCTCGTACGCGCCGTGATCTTTGTCGATTAAAAATTCAAGCACTTCATTGATTTCGGCTTTCAGGTCAATTTCTTTGAGCTCTAGAGGAAGCTCGGTCGAAGGGTTTTGGGAAGCCTTATATATAAGGAAGCTGGAACAAGGATCGTTAGGGCTTGAAATTTCGGTATGGATGAAGCGAGTCATCTTCAGTAAGTGCGTGGCCTTCTCAACCAGCACTGATTTGAAGCGGGATTCAAACAAATGCCCATGACGCTCGTAACGCCCGTTAAAATATTTGGTATAGAGAGAATTCAGGTCGTGCATGATTTCGGAGATGGTAGCATCCTCTCCGGTTTCAATTAAAAGATGAAGGCGATCGGAAAGAAGATTAAAGGAAAAAAGTTTGAAGTGATGCTGCTCTTTATATTTTTTAACAAGGTCGAGGTAGGCTTTCGTATCGGCTTTGTCTTTGAAAATCGGTTGTTGGTCAGTGCTTTTAGCAGTCACGTAGTAGATCGCTCCATTTATATGGATTCTAGGTAACCTTGGCATCTTTTTGGGCGCCTGACTGCCGTCAGGCAGGCTTTGTGCCTGGCACTTTCGGCTTTTTTCAAAAAAAACCAGGCATCCAACCGTGCCTGGATTCAAATTTCGCGGCAACCTGCCATTCCTTCGACTCGGCCACTTTCGTAGCCTCGCTCAGGATGCACGGCTTTGCGCCCTTAGGTTGCCCTAAGTTTGCTAGTATCGCTATTAACATCTCTTGTCAAAGATAACTTGCTCTATTTAAAGACTACACTAAGCATATATGCTTGTCAAATACAAAGTAAATTTAAGTGCCTTTGTCATCTCCGCAGGCTTTAAGCGGGGATCAACTTAGACATTTGTTAATAGTTAAAATATTTAGATTAGAACAAAAAAACCGTAGCTCTGATCCTTTCCCAGAGCTACGGTTAATAATGAACAGAGGTTTATTTCTTCTTAGCGGTGGGCGCCTCTTTTGAAACGAGAGCCACGGGTGCGGCTTCAGCGGGAGCGGTTGCTTTAGCAATCTCTTCCGGGGTCTTTTCTTCCTCTTTAGGAAGATCCTTGACTTCATTCACGCTGGTAAACCGGGAATTGACGACGGTCTTGCCCCCATCGAAAGCCTCGCTGATAATGCCGTTCATAATCGTGCCAGTCCAGTCCCCACGAACGGAAGTGTTCACCGATTCACTGCCCAAAAAGGATTCCCAGGTTCCCTTGTCATTATCATCATAGGCGGTCATCGTGTACCCAATCGGGCCGTAGCTAAAAGACTTAAAGCCGTTAAAAGTGAGCTTTTCCGCTTTGAAGGTCAACGTACCTTTTTCGGGGCTGCTGGCTTTTCCTTTGGCATCGCTCTTATAAAGGGTGACAGACCATTCCTTGTTCTCCAACTCGGCATGACGATCCGCTTCTTTTTTGGCATGAGCCACCTGCTTTTCGGAGTCGGCTTTTTTATCGGACTTGGCGTACACAAACGCCGGAGCACTCAGGACAACGCTTAAGGCTAAAAACGAAAATAGAATCTTTTTCATCATTCCTCCCAATTAAACTTCTGAATAGATACGTTCTATACTATTACAAAGAGGTAGCGCGTTCAACTTTTACCTTACCGAGCTTGAAGCGCCGCTTTCTTCGATAGGCCGGTAGACCACCCCAAAACCCGCCGAAAATTTCTGTGAGAGACTCAAGCTCTCCTGAAAAAACCAATAATTTACGATTTGATCCTTGAGATTCCAGATTCTCTTAAGCGAAGCGCTCGTGTCGCCTCCCTCAAGATACTGCTTCCCAAACTGACGATCCAAATAAGCTTCCATGTCAGCCTGCAATTTTTCAGCGTCCGCGTCCTGAATAAATAAATGAAACGCGAAAAGCCGGTCATCTAAAAATAAATAACGGACTTTTGCCTGACGACCCAGAAAAGAAGAGTCATTGCTTTCATACGACGTGTAACGCGAAGATTCCGGGCCATTCCGCTTGGGAATATAAAACCGGCCAAGGTTTTCATTTTTGGTCAGTGTTGTCTGATTTGACTTTTGGACTTCCTGGAAGCCCATCCCCCAGCATGCCTTTGAAAAAGCCACTGGAGGAACGGGTTTGGATAACGGACAAAACTTAAAATAAGAAAATCCTGCCGCGATGACGGCCAGGATTAAGAAAAGAAGAAAAATGGGGCTTCGAAAAAGCCTCATGAAATAAACGACTGCTTGTCTTTTTTGATCAAAGGCTCCACTCCGGACTCGCTCACTAAATAAACACGACCCGCAGGCATTATTTTCAACGTGTACGTTTTTGCCGCCGACTCCTGCTTGCCCAGATAGTACTCTATTGTTTCCTCTTTGTCTGCTTTTTTCAATGTCAGGCGTATCCAAGGCGCGGCATTGTCAAAACCATACCCCTGCCCCGCCGGATCCAAAATATCCCGTCCATAATAGGAAGTTAAGGTGTTGAGCAATTCATCCACTTTGGCATTTTGGACAGATCCTTTGGCGGGTGCTGGTTCCATCACCCAAGAAACCGCGTTGGTTTTCGCATCCTGGTTTTTGGTCAGCGTCCACGCCTCACCCGAAGTCTGTTTGAATTCGATCTTTGAAACTTGCGCGGCTTGAAAATCCGCTGTCTTGAGATTTAGGAATATTTTTGGTGAGAGTTTGGAGTCTTTGGCGTAAATATTCAGCATGCCCAAAAGATCAGCTTCCGTGATCAGCGCCTTGTCCGACGCCGCATCACGCACAAAATTTTGATTTCCCTGCGGACGCTTCGGACTGATCAAAAGATGAAGAATTGATTTACCCGCGGTGTTTTTAATTTCCACACTCAGCGCCTGGTTTTCTAATAACTGATAATCACCCAACACTTCTTTGTTGTCGGAGCGCACCTCTCCTTTTATAGCAGTCAATTTTTTCAGGAAATTTTGCACGGCTGAACTTTGAGCCGGCGCGTTGAAACGGTTACGGATCACCCAGTTGGAGTTAGAGTCTTTTTCAAGATCGATAAGCTCTTCCGACGAGCCCGCCCGCTGAATCGTTATTTTAGAAGCAGCGGAGGAATCAAAATCTTGATTGAGCGTATAAAATTGCTTGGCTTCCTGATCGAGTGATTTTTTTTCTTTTTGGAGATAGTTGGCTTTGACAAAACTGAGGGCAGTCAGCGAAACCATGAGGATTAAAAAAATGATTAATTTTCGGGGGTTCATCGATTGACGTTTAAGGCGGCCAAATAAAATTCTTTTTCTTTTTTTCTTAAGAAAATGCGGATAAGCGAGGCGGCAAAAAGACACAAAGGCACTAAGCCCACTGTAAAAAACTTATACCAAAGCTTTTCAGCGGAAGACACATGCTTGATTTCCCGGGGAATGCTGGTTTTGGAGCGAATATTCACCAAATCTTCACCTAGCGAATACCCATCCACAATGTTTGCGAACAAATTAATATTTCCCGGGCTCTGGATCAATGTTTCACCAAAAATCTGCGAGCAACCGATCAGGAGCAAGCGCCCCGGTTTGGGCGAGTCTACTTTTACTTCTTCGGGGGCTCCCGCCTCTTTTCCCTCGGCGGCTGGCCATGCCGGCGCCTTATCGGAACCGGAAGCATTGGAGAAAGAACCTTCCACAAGTACCGCTAGCGGAAAAAGTCCTTTGGACTCCGCCGGACGCTGCGACGTATTTTCAGAAGTTAAATTCGACCCGTTAAAAGGCAATGTCCAGCTTTTGGCGCTGGAAGTAAACAGGGTGGTGACTTTTAGATTTTGTTGTTTGATCGTGTCCTGCGTTAAGTCCAGCGCCGAGCCCCACAAATAAGCAATGGAAGGAATCCGACCGGTGATCGGTGCGGAGTGATTGATTGTGTCTTCTTCCACGACGATTTGATTGGGAAGCTTGACCGGCATCTCCAGCGCGAAAGGCCCGATTCTCTGCCCGGAAGACACCGAGATCATTTCAGAGTTCTCATCCAACAAAATATCTTCGTTGACCTTGATTCCCCATTTCTCGATCAGGGCATTGATCCCAAGATCCAGTTTTTTGGGCATCGCTTCCACTCCCGTGGGTTGCCGCGTGAAGCTGTATTCAAAACCTTGGGCGGCCGCGACCACCGTTCCCCCTTGGCGCAGATAACGATTAATTTCAAAACGCTGCCTGTCGTTTAAAGCTCCGGGATTCATCAAAAGCAATATCGTCGTTTTATCTGGGATAGAATCTTCCTTGGTCAACCCGATACGCTCGACCGTGTACCCGTTATTTCTTAAAAGAGTCGAGGTGGTTTTAAATTCGTCCGAATAATTTTTCTTGGCCTGATTTTCCTGACCCAACGCCGAAGCTACTTCGGAGGAAATTTCTTCTTCCTTGGCGGGTGCAAAAACAGCGATCAAGGGCTTTTCATCCAACATCAACTTGTACGCTCTGGACAAAAGCTGATACTCGATATCTTGGATCATCGACGGCACGATTCTTGGGATAATTTCAGCGGGCTTTTCTTTGTATTCCAAGGTCAGAGTCGAGTAGATCAACTTGACCCCCACCTCATCTTTTTGAACCGACTCTACCTGAAACGGCACCACACCCTGAGCCTGCAATGTCTGGCGCATCGGATCTTTTTCATCCGGAACCGCTTCCAGATGAATTACCTTATAAACGAACTTGCCTTGCGAGGCGACTTTAAGTTCTTCCAGCTTATCCAACAGTTCCCGCTCCATGGTTTTGAGCGTAGTCGGCATATTTTCAGACGGGGAAATGTAAAGCTTGGCTTGGAGCGGAACTTTGAGTTGTTTTAAGATTTTGATGGACGATTCTGAAACCGTGTAAATTTTGCCTTCGGTTACATCGAAGCGGCCGAGCGCCATGTCATGAATCAACCATTGCGTCAAAACGCTGGAGGTCAGCAGGATAAAAACAGCTGTCGTAAAAACAATTTTGGCTTTGGGGCGATAACGCCCTTCCAGCGACAGACCATTCAAAAATAAAAAGACGCCGATGGAAATGACAAAATAAGCGATGTCTTTTAGATCGATAATACCTTTGCTAAAACCGGAGATTCTGGAAGCGACGCCAAAATTATTCTTAACAAAGGTGCCCAGACCCGGAAGCCACCCATCCAGGAAAGTGGCCGTCATGTCGGTGCCGGCAAAATAGATTCCGAAGGTGACCAAAACTCCTAAGATAAAAGCGACAATCTGGTCTTTGCAAAATCCGGAAATAAAAATACCCAGCGCTAAAAAAAGAGCCCCGAGAAAAAATGCGCCAAGATAGCCACCAACAACAGATCCCATATCCAGGTGACCCAGCGAGTGCAGCATCAGAGGAATCGTAAATGTAGAGGCCAGCGTGAAAATATAAAAAGTGAGGCTGGCCAAAAACTTGCCGAGCACCAGCTGATGGGGCTTCATTGGGAAAGTCAGAAGAAGTTCGTAAGTATTGCCCCGCTTATCTTCCGACCACAAACGCATCGACAACGCCGGAATAAAAATATTCAACGTGTACGGCATCATGCTAAAAAACTGCCGCATCTCCGCCAAACCGATTTCAAAAAACTGCATCATGAAAATGCCGGAGCTGAATACCACAAAAACAATCACAAAAATATAAGCGATCGCGGAATTAAAGTACGAGGCGAGCTCTCTTCTAAAAATCGTCCAAAGATTCTTCATGCGCCAGCCTTTTCTCTGGAGGAATATCTAAAAATTTCTAAAAAGGCGTCTTCCAGCGTATCTTGGGGCAGGCCGTTTTTCTTGGGGCGAACCGCCCGAATCTCTTCCACTGTTCCTTGGGCGGCTATCTTTCCTTGATTGATAATTAAAAGACGGCTCGATAAGGCCGAAGCTTCTTGCAAGGTGTGAGTTGAAAAAATAATGGTTTTTGTTTTGGCAAGTTCCCGGATGAGATCGCGAACGCCGATAATTTGAATCGGATCCAATCCCGAGGTGGGTTCGTCCAGGATAATAATTTTAGGGTCGTGAATCAGCGCCTGAGCTAACCCGACTCTTTGGCGGTATCCCAGCGATAATTCATACATCATGTGCTTCCAAACCGGAAGAAGGCTACAGGCGCTCTTGACCCAATCCTTCCTCTCGGAAAGCTTCGCGCCGGACAAGCCGCGGGCGCGCCCGACAAAATCGATAAATTCATCCACGCGCATGTCCATATAAAGAGGGGGTGTTTCGGGAAGATAGCCGATCTGCTTTCTGGCCTGGATAGGATTTTTGTTAATGTCGATCCCGTTGATGAGGGCGGTGCCTTGAGTCGGGTAGATAAACGTGGTGAGAATGCGCATCAGCGTCGTTTTGCCGGCGCCGTTGGGGCCTAGAAGACCAACGATTTCTTTTTCGCGCACTTCAAAAGAAACATTGCTCAGCGCGCAGAAAGAACCATAAAACATGGAAAGGTTTTTTGCTTCAATCATACGGTGCTCAGAATCAAATCAAACCAATAGTAAAAAATATTTTACCGAATCGCCCGCTCTTGTCAAGAGCTTCGCTTTCTCCACAAAACTTTGCTTATGCGGCCTTGGCCGTATACGTCTGGCGTGTTAAAAGATAGCTTCGGATGGCTTCGGATTCTTTGGTATTGGGATTGATTTGGAGATATTTATTAAAATGATAGACCGCCTCATCATTGCGACCCAGCTGTTCCGAATACAAATAACCTAAATTGTAGTGGGCTTTTGCGTTGACCGGATTGAGCTCCAGCGACCGCTTAAATTCTTTGATCGCGTGTTCATAATCCCTGTTTTTATTGAATAAAACCCCCAAATTGTAGTGCATGTCGGACGATTCCTTGATCAAGCGCCGATTGTCTTCGGCCATGCTTTGGAATTTTGTCGGCGCGATGTCCACCGTCCGATTTAGCTGCGCGTTGGCTTTCGCCAAAGAATCTTTTTCTTTTTTTAATTTGTTGATGTCTCGCCGCGCGGCTTCGAGCTGTTGGCTGAATTTTTTATCGCGGTCTTGGATCTTGGAAACCCGGTCGAGCGCTTTTTTTAGATTTCCGTTAAGCGAGGCCACTGTTCCTTTTAATTTGCTGTTTTCGTCTTTGACGCCTTTGTTTTCCTTGACGAGATTGCGATACTGCGGAGAATCCTCGACTCTTCGGTTCAGCGCGGCGCGAAGATTGGTATTTTCCTGATCGAGGACATTGTAACTAGCCTGAATATCGCTGTAAGAATTTTTCAAGCGAGTGAAATGATCATTGATGGAATTATATTTCTCCTGAAGCTTGAGATTTTCCTGATGAAGTTTGTCTTTTTGATCCAGATAGCGTTTATTGGTGGTGGTGAGCTCTTTATTGGCCTCATCCATCTCGTCCCATTTTGTTTTTTCAGCCAATAGGTCTTTGGTTTGCGTCAAAATATTGTTGC
>JAHFFM010000001.1:19352-57864 GCA_023247935.1 Candidatus Omnitrophota bacterium
TAAATCATGATTTTTTTTCTTAAGCTCATCCAATTCCTTGACCATCGCCTCTTCCTTGGTGAGAACCTGTGAAATTTTCTTGGTGTCCTGATACTTTAGGAAAGCCAAAACCGCGACGGCGGCCACCACCGTGGCAATCAGTGGGATTACTATTTTGGATGGAAAGGATCCAAGTTTTGGAGTTTTTGGTGTCGTCTTTAAGGGCTCTGAGGGCTGCATTTTCTCTCTGAGCATCTCTTTAAACTCTTCCGGTTTTGAGGGGTCTTGAATAGGGTCGTCGGTCATGGCCTACCCGCGCCTCCTTTAGAAGGGGTTGTCGGGGGTGCTACCGCGGCGCCCGGCGGAGGAGGCGGCACATCGTAATCCGCGTAACTCATCAGCGAGGTGTCTCCCACGGGTGGCGTTCCGGATCCTGTCACATCCACCAAGGTATCCCCATAAACAATATGCGGCGTCAAAAGAATTAGGAGTTCGCTGTGAACATTGGTCTTTGTGGAGGAGTTGAATGGTCCTCCGATAAACGGCAAGTCTCCAAGAAAAGGCACTTTTTTGCGGCTCTCCGTGCTTTCATCTTTTTTTAGACCGCCGATAATAATGGAAACTCCGTCCTGAACCATCACGGTCGTTTCCGCGAGCGAACTGTCAATGATCGGAATTTTATTCCCGGAAGGCGTCGTCAGAAATTCAGCGACGCTGGAGATTTCAGGTTTGATTTTCATGGTCACAAAACCATCATCGTTGATGGTCGGAGTCACGGCCAGCTGAATACCCACGTCAATAAAGGTCACGGATTCGGCCGTGGTGGTTGAATTGGAGCCGGTCGTGGTGGTAGTGGTCACATACGCCTGCTTTTCACCGACGTGAATTTTGGCTTCTTGATTATTCACCACCGCCAATTTGGGATTGGAGAGAATGCGGGTATCCCCCATTGTCTTTAAAAAATTAACGAGCACTTCGAAGGCATCGTCGCCATCCACACGACCAAACACGAGATTTTCTGTGAGGGTGCTCTTGCTTCCGGCCGTCGGATTCGCGTCTGTCGGCTGAATAGTCGTAAAATTATCAATGAAAGACTCGCCGGTTCTGACAACCGGGCTAAAAGGGTGATTTCCTAAAAACTGGGTGCCGTATCTTGTCATGCGGGTGAAAATACCTTCCCACTTGATCTCGGCATTTAGTCCGTTATTGATAGTCACTTTAATAACTTTCGCGTCAATGAGAACTTCCTTGGTTTTTTGATCCAGCGCCTTCACCACTTCATCGATTTCCTGCATGCGCTCCGGCAATGTTTCCACAATCACCTGATTGGTGCGTTCATCCGCTGTAACCGTTCCAACTTTTTTATTGTCCAAGCGCGTCTTCAAACGGGTTTCCACTTCCAGCGCCTTGGCATATTTCAAATTATACACCTTTACCGTCTTTTTTTGCTCCAACGCCGTAAGTGCTTCTTCCATGCGTGAAATATTTTGAGGGGCGTCCATGACCAACACGGTGCCGGACTCCGGATCCACCAACAGACGTCCGATTTCACTCTTAAGCACTTCGAAAAGCGCGAACGCTTGTTCCGGGATCGCGTAACGAAGTTTGAATATTTTCACTTTTCGAGTGTCCGAAAATTTTCGTCCGTACCGTTCCTTATAAGCGGCTTCCGTCATCACATAATAAACGTCCCCTATCTTTTCATAGGCCAAGGCGTTGGAAACCAAAACAATGTCTAGAATATCCCTGATCGGAACATTATTTAAAAGAAGTTGGACACGACCTGTGACGGTTTTATCGATCGCCAGATTTAAACCGCCCTTGAGCGCCAAAAACCTTAGCGCGTCGGCCACATCGATATTTCTTAAATCCAAGGATACCTTTTCTTCAATCCCGGCGGAACCGGCTGTTAACTGCTGATCCATCGGCGCGGCCTCTCCGGCGCTGGAAGCATCCGTCGCTTCTTCACCGACAGGACTAAAAGAACCGGCTGGCTGAGACTCTTCCGCAGGCGCGCTGGAATCTGCGTCTTCCGCCAAAGCCACTCCGCAACCAATATAAGAAGCAGACAGGACAATCAACAGAAACATTGAGCAACCTTTTTTGAAGGAAAATTGATCGAGGATCATCTCAGCTCAAACTCCTGTCCGTCATAACTCAAAATCACGTGGTCTTTGAAAATCGCTTCTACCTTCACGGAATCTCCGACCATCTGTCCCCGCTTCACAAAAAAAGTTTTTTGCTTGGTCTTGTCCTCAATAATCACATCCGGATTTTGAGACCAGGAAATACCGACCAGCGATAAGCTGTTCTTGATGGGATTGTCCTGAGAAACGGCTTCTTTTTTGGTTTCTTTTTTGGCCGCCAGACCGCCTTCTTTAAAAATATCCCGGGAGCTGACTTTTTGAAGATAATACGCGGAATCCTTTAAGGAAGAAGCTGGGGTCGACTCCGCCGCCATGGATGTTTCTTTTTGGAAATTAAAATTAGGGGATTTTTGAAGGCTGAGCGCGGAAGCGACCGTGTCCCCGGCCACATACACCAGAAGACAAAACGCGACCACTGCCAGAAGAATATTGAAACGCTTCAAATCAAAGCGTTGGCGTGAAGCGGTGATTTTTTTGGCGGTGCTTCTTTTTAAAAATGAAAAGCGGCCGAACAAAGCTCCGCGAAGCGCGCCCAAGGACAAAAAGCTCTTGCCGGCACGATCCAGCTTCGCCCCTTGAATTTTAACATTCAAAGAAGGCGACTGCTCGTCTTTGGACTGTTCAATCAGCTTTAGAAGCTGCTTTTCTGGAGTAAGCTGTCCGCCGTCTGCCATCCCGCGTGTACCTCATCCTCGATTATGCCTTTGACAATCTCGCGATCCACCACGAGTTTGTTTTTAAGCAGCATTTCTTTCAAAGCCCGGTGACACATCATCGTCACTTTTCTCGGGTAACCATGGGTAAATTGATAGATCTCGCGGAGCGCTTCCTCCAAAAAGAGATCCATCTTCGACTGGTAACCCGCCTGCTTGATGCGAAAATAAATCATTTCTTTCATTTCCGTATAATCTAAGGGGCTTAAAAGGGTTTTAAAGCTGATGCGATCCAGGAAATTAGGGATCCCGCGCAGGGTTTGCATGAGCTCGCTCTGACCCAACAGCACCAATTGCAGTAATTTAAACTGATTGGTCTCATAATTTAAAAGAACGCGTAGCGCCTCCAGGGATATTTCGTTCAGCTTCTGAGCTTCATCGATGATCAGGATCACCGTCTTATTTTCAACGATGCCCTTCTGAAAAAGAAAGCGTTCCAGCTTTTCGCGCAGTTCCGTGATAGTAAAAGGTTGGGCGGGCGGCTCTCCGATAATCCCAAAATTGCGAACCAGGGACTGCAAAAAGAGCGCATTGGACTCAAACACCGGATCCAGCATGATATGAAAGAGACAGTCTTCCCTCATCTTGAGATCCTGGATCAATTTTCTTGAGAGTGTGGTCTTGCCGGTTCCAACATCCCCCAACACGACGCTTAAGCCCCGTTTTAAACGAAGCTCGATCAGAACATTGGTCAGCGCGCGTTCATGTTCGCGGGAGGAATAAAAAAATTCAGGATCGGGGCTTGTGGAAAACGGCTCTTTGTCGAATCCTAAAATCCGGTAGTAGCTCATTTATAAGCTCCCCTTTTCTCTGGCGACGATCTTTTTACGGATAAGCCTTAGAGGATAACCCTCATTCATCATCTTAGAGATGAGGCTCAAGCGACCGCGGACTTCTTTGTCGCTGTACATGCGCTTATTGCCTTCGCGCTTGATAATGGAAAGAAATCCCAGATCCGTATAATGATTGATTGTCGGATAAGGAACTTTATATTTTTTGGAGATGTCTTTGGCCGTCACCAGACTGCCGTTTTTTTCCGTCATACATCCTCGCTCGTAAAACCTCTCTAAGCATTGGGGTACTTTCAGTAGTTACTGGAAGTACTAGAGGTTTCAAAAGTGTAGCATATGCCGCATAATAGTCAAGCACAATATAAGCCTGTTAAAACCTAATTAAAATTTAAAACGATTGGAAATACTAGATATGGGGTCTGCGGAGGTCGGAGGTAGATGGAATAGTGGAAATATTAATAGATAAAATATTTAGATTAAGGGCTTACGAGGGGGCTACCTTCGCCCAAAATCGTCTTCTAGTCGCGTAATATCATCTTCGCCCAAATAGTCTCCTAGCTGGACTTCAATTAAAGCCAAAGGTTCATTTCCCGTGTTATGCAGACGATGAATCGTCCCACGGGGAACATCCAGATAAGATCCTCGGGCGATAGGCCATTCTTTTTTTCCGATCGTCGCCATTCCCTGACCTTGAACAACCACCCAGCGCTCGTCACGTTGAGCGTGTTTTTGCAGACTGAAACGAAGACCGGGTTCCACTTGAATTTTCTTTACTTGAAAATCAGGCCCCTTCGCAAGCACTTCATAGCCACCCCAAGGCCGACGTTCCTGTGCACTGGCCTCTCGATGAGCTTTAAAGCGTGCTAGCTTTTCTAAAACCTGCTGGCGCCGGGCAGCGTAGACTTCCAGAAACGCGATCACCCCAATAATCGACATAAAAATCAACCCGACCAAGGTCGCTCCAAAAGCACTCACCTGAGTGGTTGAAATAGCCACCAAACCCAGAGTCACGGAAATAAAGTAAGAAAAAATCACGGCAATGCGGTCACTCATCCCCATCTTGACCAGACGATGGGCAAAGTGATTGCGATCCCCCTTCCAGGGAGCCAGGCGACGTATCAAGCGAACCACAATCACAGAGGCGGTGTCATAAATCGGCACTCCGAAGATCAGTACCGGTATAAAGGAAGTGATGTGGTGCAGTTGATCCCCTTGATAGTGGCAGAGCAGGGTAAACGCGGATAGCATGTACCCGATGAATTGGCTGCCATTATCCCCCAGAAAAATACTTGCCGGCCTGAAATTTCTTATTAAAAACCCGGCCAAAACGCCCGCGAAGGTGATGAGAAAAAAACCTACCATCGCCTGATCAATGATCTGGGTGATCCAAAAAAATGTCAGCGCGGAAATCAACGCCACCCCCGCGCAATGCCCGTCCAGTGAATCAATAAAATTAAAAGCGTTGATAATCAAAAGAACCCAGATAAAAGTAATCACATCCCCCCAAAACCCTAGGTTCTGGATAAAGTTGATGGTGAGTCCCGAGTGAAGAAGAATAAAAACAGCGAGGAATTGCCCAGCAAGCTTTTGAAGCGGAGACAACGTGAATTTGTCATCAATAAGCCCTGTCAGAAAAATAACCAGGCTCCCCAAAAAGATAGTCATGACTTTGGGAGTCAGGGAGAGGATGTGCGTCAGAACAGGCCATTGGACATCAAAAATGCCCCGACCTAAGAAATAGGCTGCGCCGATCCCGGTAAAAACCACTCCCCAGAACGAGACAAAAATAGCGGCGCCCCCCAGAAGAGGCATGGGCTTGGTGTGCCGCTTGCGATCCGTCGGATGATCTAAAAACCCGTAGGAATGCGAAAGTTTGATGCCCACCCAAGAAAAAAAACTGCACAAGACAAAAGCGTACCCAAAAATAAAAAAATTCTTGAATAAGGACGTCCAAAAATATTCGCTCATTGTCAATTTAGTTTAGACTCATTTGATTTTTCATCGGCACAACCCATGTATAGCCATTTGACCCGCGAAAAGCAATAAAAAAAGAAGCTTTCGAGCATTCCAACCGCTTAAACGGTATAAATCCAGTACTGCTTCGTCTGGCCACTAGTCTCCGGAGCCTGCTCCCCAAGAGCCGGAACCCGCCGGTTGGAAACAATAATTCGGATATTTTTACTTCTCATGACATTAAGAACCGAGTCGTTCACTTTCGGATTGGCGCATGGATAAATTTGAGCAGCTATTTCAACTCTAGCCAAACGAGCCCAGTACTGCAGATAAATATTTTTGCCACAATAAGCGACTTTAGACCCCGGCTCAATCCCCATCTCTTGGATCTTTTTTGCCGTGTCCGTTTGAAGTTGTTGATCCGCGCGAGGCAAAAACAGTTTCACCCAATTTTTTGAAAGGGACGCGGTTGTTAAAAAAATAAAAACGGCCATCGCCGCCAGAAACGCTTTTTTTTGGGATGCGGTATCCATTTGAGCTAAGAGTAAGAAAATTCCGATATAAAACAAAGCGGCGAACGGCGCCATGTACCTTCCCTCCACCAACAAAAACAGGTACGGAAGAGTTCCTGCGGCACTCAAAAGAAAAATAGGGAGAACAGAGCGTAATCTTTTAACCAGAAAACCGGCAGGAACAAAAAAAACGAGGCTTAAAATCGGCAGCGAGTACGGAAAGAAAAAATAACTGGATAGAAATTGGCAATTTCTCGCGAGTGCCCCTAATTGCTTTCTAAGATTAAAGGTAACGGTCGGATTTTGCCAGGAAGGATCGTAATGCCATGGGAAAGTGACTCTCCGCTTAACTGTCGGAGGTACCTGAAATTCAAAAACATTGCAAGGTTTGCTGAGAAGTTTCTCATGGATGATAGGAATCTTGTGCGCTCCTCCAACAAACCAGGCATAATTCGCAGCGCCAGTTGTTCCCATCGAAAATTTCCCGCTCTGCTTGCTAATCGAATAAACATACGGAAATAACACGCTTGAAAACACCAAGAGCAGGATGGCGACGCGGATCACTCTCTTGAAAAATGAGAATTGTCTATCCAATAAAAAAATAATGGTAAAGGCAGCCGTTATAAAAAGCATAATCGGCTTGGTCAAAAATCCAAACCCCAAAACGATCCCAAGTAAAATAGGCCAAAAAATGGATTTTCTACCGGAAGCAATCCAAAGCAAAAGGAGAACCGCTAAATAAACGAAAAAACTGACGAGAAGATCGGGAGTCGGTAAATCAACGGGAGTCGCTTTGAAGGTGGTCCAAGCAAAAAGAAAATAACCGAAAAGCTTTGTATAGAAACAAAATTTTTCTGTCGCCGGAAATAGTCCACGCCACCATTGAATCAAAACACGCATCAAAAAAACAAAAACAATCGCCGTCATTACCAGCGTGAAAAAATTAAAAGCGCTGATCGTCCAAAACTCAAAATCGATGGGAGGTCTCGCCCACTTCTGAATGAAACCTAAAATAAAAGAATAAAGAAAACTCCAGTAAGCATTGATGGGATGGTGACTTCCTCCAAAAAAATACATCTCCCCCACATCCAAATAAGCGATACCGTCTGGATAGGTCAGATTGTTTCCAATTAATAAAAGCTGAGTAGCCGCTATCGCTAATGAGAAAAATAAAAACAACACATCGGTAAGATCCATTCCGCCGATAGCACGGACAGAACTATTTTTGAGAGGGCTGCGTAAAGGCATACGTGTCCGGTGTCGCGGAAGATTCTTGATAGTTTTCATAGTCCGTGTTGACCCCCCACAAATCATGGTGGGCGCCATTCACAAGATTTTCCGCGGCAAAAATTCCCATGAGAATACTGTGATCCTGATTATTGTATTTAAAAGCGCCGTAACGGCCAATCACGCTCAAATTTTTTATCGAATTCAAGTATTGCTCAATAGGTTTTAAATGTTGTTTGTACCCTCGTTCATAAACCGGGTAACAGCGGCGGATTTTATGCACGTGCCCTCGCAGGACTTCAAACTCTTTGGCGTGCCGGACGAAATCATCCACAAATTCCTGTTTGACGATCTCCTCCTTCGACAACTCTTCCTTATTTTTGGATAGATAACGCATCGCTCGGAGACCGATGCGCTTGATTTCTCTTTTGGCCATTAAAATGAGCTCTTCCTCGCTTTTAGACCACAAAGCCTCTTGGTCATAACACCAATACTCCAGCGCCACAATCGTTGTTTTGGCGTTTCCATACAAGGTTGGCACCCAATTTCTAAAATTGGTCACACGTCCCGTTTGTAATTCGGGAGAGTGCACGTAAATCCATTGATCCGGGAACAAGTCCGCGGCGTTGATCTCTAGATAAACTAAAATCGTATTTCTAAACTTCAAAGCAGCGGCATTGTCTAAAACATTTTTAGGCGCGTCCGAAAGTTGGGAAACCAGCAAAGTGATGGGCATGGAAGAAATAACATGATCAAATAAATGGGTACTCCCGTCTTCCAATAGAATTCCAATCGCGGATTGATTTTGCGTTAACACCCTGGAAACGGGCGCTTGGCAATGGACTTGCCCGCCTCGGGCGCAAATCGCCTCTTTCATTCTCTCATACACCATTCCCGTCCCGCCGGTCGGATAAGCAAATTGATCCAAAAGCGTTTTGTGTTTTTTTTGTTTATCCTTAAAAACGGCGTATTTGATCGCTTCTAAGAGAGAAAGTTTTTTGATTCTTTGTGCCGCGAAATCGGAATCCAGATTCTTACAGGAGATGCCCCACAATTTTTCGCTGTAGGATTTGAAAAATATTTCAAAAAGACGCCTGCCGAAACGCGCGACAACCCAGTTTTCAAAGGAACCGTCCTGGCGAATCAGAAAAAGTTTTTGGTAAACGTAACTGGCGACACATCGCGCCGCCTCAAATAAACCGAGATTGGTTAGCGCGTTCCAGGCTTTAAAAGGATAGGCATAAAATTTCTTTTGATAAAGGATACGGGTCAGACGGTTGACGATTTTGTAATCGCGTCCGACAATTTCAAACCATAAGCCATTGACTCTCGCGTCCGTCGAAAAAAAGCGATGCGGACCCAAATCGACTCTCTGCCCCCACAGCTCGATGGTTTTGGCCAATCCCCCGACACTGGGGCCGGCCTCAAACACCTCCACCGCCACCCCCGCCTTGGCCAATTGATACGCGGCTGTCATCCCCGCCGGGCCGGCGCCGATAATTGCGACTCTTTTATTTTTATCAATCATTTGATTCGATCAGTTTTGTAAGAGCGCTGCAAAGCTTTTGATGGCTAAATTTTTCCTCTTTCACTTTCAAACTTTTTTCTTCAATTTCTTTTCTTTCCATCGGACTTAATTTTCTCGTTTTTTCAATCACTGCTAAAAGCGTTTGGACATCCCCGTGCTCCAGCGGAGCGCCTAGGCCACTTTCTTGAATAAAATCCCCCATGGCGCTTTTTTGAGGGCCGATAAACACAAACGGTCTTCCAACCGATAAAATCCCGTAAATCTTGCACGGATGGACAATGCCCACAAATTCATCCCCCATCACCGTCACCTGCAGATCCGCCGCCGAAAGAGACTCTGAGAGCTTTTCAAGCGGTTCGTAGCCCAATTGGATGATATTTTTTAGATTATTTTTCTCTTTGAAGGCCTTGATTTCCTGGACGCGACTGCCGCCGCCGATAAAATAAAACAAAAGCGTGTTGTCTTCGCGACAACGAAGAGCCGCTTGAAGCACCGTCGCCAGCGGGTGACAGGGGCTGTGATTGCCCGAATACATCACCACAAATTTGTCGCCGATGGCATGATCCTTTCGAAAACTATTTTGATCGCGATGGACTGGATGCAGTGATTTCTCGTTGGCCCACGGCGGAATCACCACGATTTTATTTCCATCAATGCCGTAATTTCTGATGATCCGCTCCTTCATAAAGCGATCCAACGCAACAATCGTCGTACTTTTTTGAAAAGCCCAACGCGAAAAACATTTTAAAATCCGCGTCGCCAAAGATTTTTCTTTAAGCCAGCCGGCAGCCATCGCCTCGTCGGGGTTTAGATCCATCACCCAATAAAGGAAGCGTCCCCCTTTGAGCCCGCAGAACAAATTTCCAAACACAGCGATTAGGGGCGGCGAAGTCAGCCCAATCACCCGGTCTTGCTTTGGAAAAAAGAGCAGTTTTACGCCTAAACAAAAATTAAACGAGGCAAAATCAAAAAAACGGGCGGCTTTAGAAGCTTTTCCGAGCGATAAATAAGAAATGCGGTGGATTTTGATTCCTTGATACTCTTCATAAGGCTTAAAACGCTTGGAAAAGTCATCATACCCATGACGGCCTGTCATCACCGACACCTCATGGCCGTTTCGCACAAGCTCCAACGCCAAATCAGTCAGGTATTGGCCTGTCGCGACAACATCAGGATAAAACGCCTGATTCATCAGCAATATTTTTAGTTTTTTCTCTTTCATTTTAAAATCAGGAAAGCCTCTTGATCCATTTTAAAAGTCCCTGGTGAAGCGCTTTTCGATGACTGGTTCCATAAGGCGCTTTCGCTTGCGCATTTTCCAAATAATCGTTATAGGCGGTGATTAAAATTTCCTGATTGCCGCTCTTCGGTTCCCACCCCAGCGCTTGCTTGGCTTTGGCGTTGTCAAAATAAAAATCTTTGTGATACGTCAAATAATGCCAAGAAGCCAGCGGCGACAGGCGAAAAAAATCCAGCGTACTGAGTAGCGCGATACAGGGCGCTACCGGCAATGAAAGAATTTTTGAACGAGTGCCGGCATGACGGATCAAAGCCCCCAAATCTTCACGCAAAGAAGCAAATGTCCGGCTTCCGACATTGTAACTGCCTGAGGAAGTGTTTAAGGAAGCCAGGTAACAAACCGAGGCCAAGTCTTCGGAACTTAAAAATTGAATTTTGTTTTTCCCCGAACCCAAAATATAAATATTTTTTCCTTCAGAAATCCAGTCAAATAAAATACTGAAAATACCCAGACGCCCCGCCCCAATCACTGTTCGCGGCCGCATCACATCAATCCTCAGGCCTTTGGCGGAATACTCGGCGCAAACGTCTTCAGCTGCTTTCTTTGTTCGCGCGTACAAACCGACGGGATGGTAGGGCGCGTCCTCGGCCACGGGATTGCGTTTGGACATCTGAACGGCACTGGAAGAAATATGCACCACCTTGGAAACGCCGTTTCTTTTAGCGGCCTCCAAAACATGACGCGTTCCCTCAACATTCACTTCCCAAAAACCTTTACCGGCTTTGCTGATAGGCACCTTAGCGGCGGTATGTATGATTTTATCGACACTGCGAGTAGCGGCCTCCACCTGTCGCAAATCGCGGATATCCGCGCGGATAAACTCTACCCCTGGAATGGGCTGTGGCAAACCCTCAATATCCAACACTTTAACGGTCTCGCCCTTATTCTGGAGAAATTTTACGATCTCAAATCCGCAAAACCCCGACCCACCGGTCACCAAATAAACGCTAGCAGGCATAGCGAACGATTTTCTCCGATTCGTATAGCGCTAGCCAGGCGGGGTCTAAAGGACGGGTTCGCTTTTCTTCAAAACCGTCTTCTTTTAATGTCCGGCGAAATCTCTCCGAGACATCCCGGCGAATAAAAAATCCGATTTGATACGAATCCCGGCTGTTCTTTAAATTGGGGTCACGAACAAAAAATAAATCATAACGTTTCGTCACTTCGCGCATATCGCCAAGCAAGTTTCCCTGGTTACGGCTCAAATGATGAAATAAAAGCTTTTTCTCCGCCACGTCAAAACCGTCTTCAGCTCTGATTCCGGCCACGGTCATCCAAAAAGGCCAATACACTTCCGGAGACTGCGAAAGAAAATAATCAGGATTGCTACGACCCTTATCCCCGTTACAAAACTTGGACTCGGCTATTTCGCGGGTACTATAGCCCCACAAATCGATCACAAAACGATCGGAGCCAAAGCCGAAAGAATTCATTTCTGTCGTTGAAAAACGAAAGTCTTTGGGAGCGAGCCGGTCCAGAAAAGATCCGGACTTTAACGCGCAAGAGCGATTGACCCACTCCGTTCTGGAGAAAAGAAGGACGTCTTTTTCATAGAAAAAGAGCCCCGTAAAAAATAGAAACAAAAATAAAGTAAAGCTCGCCCTTGGAAAGTCTTTTTTAGAGGGGTGCGCGATCCCCTCGGCGTCCGCATGGGACACAACAAGCAGTGTCAACAACGCCAGAGCCGCCAAAAACGCGACCCAGTACCGGCATTCCCGGTTAAATAAAAATTTACCTACAATACTGAAAGAGACAGTAAAAAAAAGCCAGTGCGTCGATAAAAGTAGTGTGTAAATAAACACGGTTTTGGTGGATGGGTGGATTCTCTCGTCTTTCCAAAAAAAGATCAGAAAAGTTGCCGCCGCGAAACCCAAAATCATCATCGGCTGATTCAACCAGAAAAATAGGCTCGAGACAAACTCTCTAAAGCTAAACATATTCAGCATGACGGGTTTAATGAGTTTGAATAATAAAGGTGTCGGGATCCAAACTCCGTACATTATTTTATAAATAGAAAAATAAAGGCACAGAGCCGCCGCCGGAAAAATAAACGCGACGGCCACATCCACAAAACGAATCGACTCGCGTCGACGGATTCTTCCAAATAAAAGCACGACCGAATGCGTCAATGAAAGAAGCAGTCCTTCCGGACGGATCAAGGGCAGGCACCCGCTGACCACCAGAGACGAAAATTCCTTTTTCTCCGCCACGGCAAGACTAATCGCCAGAAAAAAGACCAAAGACAGGAGTACATTTCCAAATCCGTTTGAAAAAATCATGACCAAGGGAAACATCATCGCCAGACAAGATAAAAGAAGGGTGTTTTTACGCGACAGCGTCTTAAACCAGAAAAACCACGCGCACACCAAATGAAGCCAGCCGAAAAACAACCCGATCAAATAATTCCCCAAAATAAGCACCGGAATCGAAACAGCAAAAGGCAGGTGCAGCAAATAATAAATCATTTCCACCGTCCCTCCCTGCATCTGGGAAGGTGACATGGAAAAAAATCCATGATGAAATAAATTGTACGGATGCTCGAGATTGATCATCACCTCATCAATCGCGCCATACGTGTTGGTATAAACTCCGATAAAAATAAGGGAGGGCCAAAAAAGCGTCGCTAATGAGAATTTTGAAAGAGCGGGTTCCGCCTGACGCAAGATAAGGATTGCGACGGCAACAGAAGCAAAAATCCAGAGGGCTAATCCGAGCCAAACCGAGGGAATGAGTGTGAAAGGATTCCCCGGTAAAAAGTTTTGCACCGGCCCTGTGTATTCAAATAGCTGCATATTTTAAACAGTCACTCCGTGGTAGGTATTTTCAACAGGCGTATTGACAAATTTTCTGCTCACGATAGGACTTTATCCAATCCTCGCCAACATCCCGGGAGCGCTTAAAAGCAAACCCTTCCACTTTCAAGCGTTGATCTAATCGCTCGGACACATCTTTTCGAATCAAAAATCCTATTTGAGACGGAGATTTTGTTTTTTCCGATCGCGAGTCACGAAGAATAAAGCAATCGTATTTCTCCATGACTTTCTCCATGTCTCCAAGAAAATTGCCCTGATCCTTGTTTGTGAGATCAACCGTCAGCAATTCACGATCCGATTCAATGCCGTCGGAATTTTTGAGCCCATGAACCGTGACCCAGTACATCCAGTAGAGCTCCGGAGATTGCTCCAAAAAATAATTAGGATTTGTCCGGACTCTCATGCCGTTACAAATCCTGGAGTTAGCGATGTCTCTGTTGGAATAGCCCCAAAGATCTATCACAAAGCGGTCTGAGCCCAAACCGTAAAAATTCATTTCGGTGGACGAAAACTCAAAATCATCCGGCATCACACGATCCGAAAATAATCCAACTTTAATGGCGTAGTCGCGGTTGAGACCTAAATCATTTTTATAATTTTTGGATGCTCCCTCAAATCCATGCATCAATGCTGACAAATATAACATGCAAAAAATAAAAAAGCTTGGTCTTAGAACAATCGAATGAAATTTATCCGCCACCACAACTTCTTCCATGCTAGAAACAAAAACAAGACTAAACAAAGTCAGTGTCACCAGAAACGGCAGGCCATGACGCATCTCGCTGACTCCCCCCAAATAAGGCAATAAGGTGGCGCCAGCCATAAAAAAACTGAATTGAACGGCTAATAACAAAACACAAACCCAAAGCATCCTGATCTCAAGATTAAATTGTTTGTTTTTTTTCAACAGTAAGATGAAAAAAGCGATCGCGAGCGCTACACCCATCATCATGGACGGTTGGCTCAATAAAGCCAGCATCTGGTAAACAAAAAAGGCGGGGTTAAATTCTTTCAGCATGCTAAGTTTTACTGACTTAAACAGGACGGGGGTCGGTATCCAATGCCCATAAAAAAACTGATGCCCTGCTAGATAAACAAATAAAGAAAGGCATGGAGCGCAAAACCCTATCATCGTGTCGCCGATTCCTACGGCCTTCTTTGAAGTCTTTCTGTGGAATACAAAAGCGATGAAATTGATGACGGATAAATAAATCCCCTCGGGACGGATCAGCGGCAGAAGCGCGCCCAAGCCTAAGGACACGCGTTCGCGACGAGCCTTTAAAAAACTCAACGATAAAATGAAGGCCAGGGAAATCAAAACATTTCCGAAGCCATCAGAGAAAATGACGGCGATGGGCACCGTCAAAGCGAAGCAGGACAAAAGAAGCGTATTTTTATGAGAGTTTTCCGGTAGCCAAAACTTCCAAATACAAAAAATATGAAGCCAGCCAAAAAGCATCCCCAAAATATAATTGGCTAGAAGAAGCCTCCGCAAATCTCCCGCGAAAGGTGTGTGCAAAAGATAATAAATAATTTCCACGGTTCCCCCGATCATTTTATGGGGAGACATCGAAAATAATCCGTGGTGAAACAGATTGTATGAATGTTCTAAATTAACCGCGACCTCGTCGTTCAGGCCGTAAGTATTCATATAAAGCCCAAAAAATATCAAGGACGGCCACAGAAGAGTCTTAAAGGAAGGTTTGGTAGAAATCTCCTCTTTTTTGGAACAAATCACTATAAAAACGGCCAGTCCTGATAAAACCCAAAGCAACAAACCCAGGCGATAGGACGGAATGAGCTTAAAAAAGCTCTCAAAGCCAAATTCACGAATCAAGCCTTCATATTCCAATATCCTCATAAGCTTAAATAGGGACTCCGTTTTTGCGGCACCACTCAATAGAGCGGCGCATCCCCTCTTTGAGCGAAACTTCTGGATGATAACCCAGCTCCGCTTGAGCTTTGGCAATAGAACACGCGATGGACTTATTCATTTCTCCGGCCACGTGGATTTCTTTGATATAAAAACCCGTCAACTGAATCAACCAATCGGCCGCCACGCACGACTCGGAGACTAGGTCTGGCAAGTAACGAGGTTTGAAATTTTTTACTTCCAAGAGATCCGCCACCGTGCGGTAAATTTGATTGGAGGTGTAGGGTTTTTCATCGGCGATCCAGTAGGTCTGTCCGACAGCGGACGGATGTGTCGCCGCCAGGAGCATCGCCTGGCACGTGTTGTCCAAATAGCTCATGCTTCTCAGGGCTCCTCCGTCTCCAAAAATAATCGGATTGCCCTTCTTGATCATTTTGAAAAATGTTGTTTGCCGGAGCGGTTGATTCGGCCCGTAATACCAGCACGGCCTTAAAATAACCGTTTGGATTTTTCCGGATTGATAAAAATCATTCACGGTGACTTCCGCGTTCCATTTACTCTTTCCGTAATTAAAATAAGGATGAGGCTCGTCCGTTTCTTTCATGAGAATATCCGGGCTGGGATTCACACCGGCAACAGAATTACTGCTGATATAAACAAACCGCTTCACACCACTTTTAACGGAGGCCTCCAGCATATGACGAGTGCCTATTTCATTCACCTGATACAGCTCCGCTATCTTTTTCGGGTGAATAATTCCCACCGCGTGAAAGACCACGTCCACGTCTTGAGCCGCTTTTACGAGCGTTTCAGGTCTTGTGACATCGCCTTCGACAAATTCCACTTGCCCGGCGGAAACCTGGCTCCGCAGATCGGATAGATTAGTTCCGGGCAAAACCAAACAGCGAATTTTCCAATCATTCACAGGCCCTGCCCCATTAAAACCGCCTGACAAAATATCCAAAAATCGATTTCCAAGCCATCCGGGGACGCCTGTTATCAACGCTCTCATAACGCTCCTGAATTAAATTTTAAAATAAATGACAAGAACGCAAACGCAAAACCACGCGATCAAATTAATTTGCGTCATCTTATCAAAAAATAACACATAAGTCGGGTCATCCCCCAGCCTTCTTTTGTGGACAAGGTAGAGGTAACGAAAAATACCATAATAAACGAATGGAATCGTGTACACCAAATGAGCCGTTCCAAATTCGGCGATGGTTCCGCTGTCCACCGTGTAAAGCATATAAACCACAATCATCGTGGAAGTAAGAACCGCCATTATTTGATCGATGAAATACAAACTATACTTGGACAAAACAAAACGGTGACCCGCCGCCTTGTCCCCCAGCAATTGGCATTCTTGCCGGCGCTTGACGAAACCTAAAAACATGGCCAAGAGGACAATCATGAATATCATCCAATGAGAAAACCGGACATGCGCGATCACTGTCCCGCCCACCACACGCAGTACAAAAAAGATGGCCAAAGAAAAAACATCAAGAATCACGATATTTTTTATAATTTTGGAGTAAATAAAATTAAAGAGGAAATAAGATAAAACCACCCATCCAAACAGAGGGTTGAGTAGAAAAGATAAGGTGGTGGATACAACGCATAAACACCCGGACATAAGAAGCGCGAGTTCCTTCGATAATTTTCCGGAAGCCAGAGGTCTCAGCCTCTTCATCCGGTGAATCTTGTCTTGTTCAAAATCCACCAGATCGTTCATCAAATAAACCGCGCTGGCCATCATGGAAAATAAAACAAATCCCTCCACGACTTGAAAATTTTCAGGCCAACTAAATAACTTTTTCCCGAACACCAAAGGAAGAAATACAAATAAATTTTTTGCCCATTGCTTGGGTCGGAGCGCAAAAAAAAGAGCTTTCATGATTGTTTTCCTTTAAAACAGGTTGACTGCTTATCTCGGAGCCACCGATACGTCGGCCTCAGCCATTTCTTGAGTTTTACTTTTAACGGCTCACCAGGTCTCCATCCCTGCCAGGGCGTCTGATCCAAGTATTGGTAAAAATCCGGGAGATTGGGGTGCTGGCACTCGGACTTCCAAGGTTTGCTGGCTCCGGTGAAATGAAGCCCGTAGGGATCTTGAATAAGCTGGAAGTGCTCTTCTTCCGCGAAAGGCGTCTCATGCCATGGCTTAGAAAAATGGATGCAACTCATCCGATTCCACTGGCGATTTATCTTTTTCCATTCGCCGATCATCGTGGCGTTGAGCGCATCTTGCTCCGCGTACATCAGTTGTTTTGAATAACGCTCCAGATAGGCAAACCATATAGGCATGAACTTGAGCTTTCGAATCCTGTCTAAATTAAGAACCATTAATCCCGAGTTAAAATAAGGCGCGTCTGGCGGCAAACCAGCTTCCTTCCAGTAAGGAATCGCTTCCTGGATAGTCCAAAAATAACAATCGTTGGCCGCGAACAGGGAAACATCCTCTTGATAAAAGTCCCACAAAGGGCTGATATCTCTTAGAAAGACCATATCCGCATCAATCCAGATTATTTTCTTGAGTTCCAATGGCAGTAGTTCAGGCAGGAGTAATCGTGAATAGGCCACCCAATTGATATGCCCGCAAGTCGGGTATCGTCTCAAGAGTTTTTGGTTGAGCCGGATAATATTTACTTTTGACCGCGGGCTCTCAAGCATCCGCTTTATTTTATCTAAAGTATCTTTTCTGATCCCGCCATCGAGAATAAAAAAAACCACTTTTTGTTTTTGATTTAAATTTTTTAAAATTGAAAACAAAGCGACCGCCAATGTCATGGCATAGTTGTTGTCCGCGGCGCTGACGATCTGAATGGGGTCGTCGTGAACCGATAGTTTCGACGGCGCAATCATTGAATCTTATCCATCAGGCGCTCGATAAATAGCTCACAACCCTCATCGGAGAGATGACAAATATCATTGTAGTATTTTCCTATTTTTGGCATAAGCTTCTCTTGATCCACAAATTTAGAAACGCGATACTCCAGCGCTAACTCTCGCGTCACTTGATTGTGAGCCAGAATGGTCTTTTCAATGTTTTCGGGATTTCCCCATATTTCAAGAGGGCATCGAGTGGCCTTATAGTCCAAGCCTCTGGTTTTAAACTTCTCAAGAGAATATCCTTCCGAAATATAATAAGCGCAAGTCATTAATAAGACGCTTTCATTTTTAGCTTTAGCGATCTCTAAAATCTTAGAGAGATTCTCTTTGAAAGGCTCTCTTGTTTTAATTTTACCGCCATAATCCATCCATTCTTTTCTGGGAAACTCCTTAGGCACGTAAAGAGTGCGGCAAAGTCTATCTTTGATCTGTTGAAAAATAACATCCAGCACAAACGGTGTAATAAAAAATGGGATGTTTTCATATCTTGTTTTTCGATTGATCAATCGATAATAAGCATAATGGGAATAATCTTTTTTAAACATTTCATCCAGACAATTATTGGCTCTTGCGTCATTTAAACCATGATAAAAAATAACCTGGTCGAAGTGCTTTTTTCTTAGGTACTCATACTTAAAATAACTGTCTCTGGAAGTTTGGGAGGACTGGGCTAAATTAAATATTTTAATCGGTTTGTTCATTTTTTGACTCAAGTTCTCGAATAAATGAGCCTCCATGGTTCCCCAATCGTTATTAAAAGTGGACTCCGAGAGAATTAAAATTTTAAAAGTGCCGTCGCTCCACCGGCTGCTGTCGACTTTTTTTAACTCCGGGTAGTAAAAATAATTGATTATTTTTTTGGAACTCAAAAATAGGGGCGTTTCGAGACGAAAGACAAAAAAAGCTCTAAAAATAATTTCCGAGAAAAATATCGCGCAAATTAAAAAAATTATGAAATACAAGGTTATTCTCATATTCCCTGCCCCCTTTTCACCCCTGGGATGACTTGATGAGCTGACGTCGTAGATACGGAATCGCGCGCGTATGAAGCATGGATTTCCAGTAAGCGGAGCCACAGTAATGCGCCGCCACAATTGCCAACTCGGAAGGGTTTGGAGTGCATATGGGGTACTCCTCTTCGGGAAGAATCATAGCTTCCGCGTGTGTCAGCTCCATCGCCCAGAGCGTCTGCTCCGAATAATAGTTGCCGGTGCCGTCACCATTCCAGAACTTTGGATTCGAAAGATAACGCTCTATCCTTGCCCAATCAACGTCCTTGGCGCTAACCGTCATTACTCCAGAGTTCAGCTTGGCGACACAAGGCCTTCCCAAAAGACTCCGCATCTCCTCTTCATTTAAAATATACCGGTGCCCATTATCCGGAAAATACACTAGGGATCTCTTTAAGTCTAAACTGTCGAGGATTTCTTTTGGATATTTAAAAAAAAGAACATCGGAATCTAAAATAACAAGCCGTTTTTCTCTGGAATAGTGGATCGTATCGAATAATTTCAAAGAAAGGATAGAATTTTTCCTAAGCTGAGCACAACGAGAAAAGCCTTTTTTTTCCAGCGCGTCAATAACCTCTCTGTTGGCATCCACGCGCGAAATGATGTCGATGCCGGGAAAAAGAGATTTTAAAAAAGAAATGTCCTTGGCGTTGAGAGTGCCGTCATTATGAATCATCGGGTGACAACGCCGTTTAGAGAAATACATAAACGAATAAATAGCCCAGCCCCCCTCCAGCACCATTCTGTGGTTTAACAGCATATGAATTTCTATGCCGTCCTGACTCGGCACCGGAGTAAAATTTTTGATGGCTGTCAGATCTTTTTTGAAAAAAATGGCTACTTTTAAAAAATTAAACAAACCCAAATCCATGAGATGACGAACATTTAACAACGCTCTTCCAAGGCCAAGACTTCTCGCTAATTGATATATTTTTTGTTTGAAGGTCATTTTAGCCAAGCCGCTTGATAAAATAGTCCCCCAGCACCAACACGTCCATCTTTGTTCTTAAAAAACAGTCGAGCGCCTCTTCCGGGCGACACACAATCGGCTCATTTTCATTAAAAGAAGTATTTAGAAGCATCGGCACTTGGGTGAGCCGTTCAAAAGCGGAAATGAGATGGTGATAGATTGGATTTTGCTTGCTCGTGACTGTTTGGAGCCTTCCTGAGCCATTCACATGCGTCACGGCAGGGATCGTAGCCCGCTTTTCCGTCCGAACCTGAAAAACCTGCAACATAAAAGGAACGTCATAATCACTTTCAAACCATTCTGATACTTTCTCCCTCAAGATAGAAGGCGCAAAAGGCCTAAAGGACTCCCGGCGCTTTATTTTCAGATTCAAAATATCTTTCATGTCCGCGCGACGCGGATCGCCGAGAATGCTGCGGTTTCCCAGAGCACGCGGTCCCCACTCCATCGCGCCTTGAAACCAGCCCACCACCTTGCCCTCGGAAATGGCGAGAGCAGTCTTCTCACAAAGTTCTTTTTCGTTTATTTTTTCAACAACACAATTTTTCTCTTTCAGCTGCAAGCTGCAAGCTGCAAGCTGCAAGCTAATCTCTTCCTCGCTAAACGCCGGCCCAAGATAAGCGTGATCCATTTTGAATGCCTGTGAATTTCCCAGTGTCTCATTCCATACGGAGTAAGCCGCCCCAATAGCACCCCCCGCGTCCCCGGCCGCGCATTGAATATAAACATCCTTGAATCCTGTTTTTTCAAAAATTTTACCGTTGGCGACGCTATTCATCGCGCAACCGCCGGCCAAACAGAGAGAGCTCTGCCGCGTTTGTTGATGCACATACTTTAAAATATGAAAAAATGCCTCTTCGTACATTGCTTGAACCGAGGCGGCTATGTTTTTATGGTGTTGGGAAAGCGGCTCTTGCGGCTTTCGGGCGGAGCCGAATAGGCTTTCCATGGCTTTAGAATAAGCCCGCCCAATCACGGGTTCCCCTTTCTCCCAGACCATCGAAACGCCTTCTGAATGATGAAGAAAAAAATTCAAATCCAATTTAAACTTTCCTTTGGGCAGTAAATGGACAATGCGCCGCATCTTTTCGATTTCAGTCGCCTGCCCATAAGGCGCCAAGCCCATCACTTTGTATTCATCCCCATAATTGGAAAATCCCAAATATTGAGTGAACGCCAAATAAAAAAGCCCCAGAGAATGCGGAAAGCTTACAGAGTCCCGGCAAGAAATCCGATGCTTTCCACCCGTTCCCCACATCATGCTGACAAAATCTCCAAAACCATCCACCGACACAACGGCCGCCTCGTCAAATCCCGAGACAAAAAAAGCACTGGCTAGATGCGCCCGGTGATGCTCGATGTGATGCACTTGAGCGCGAATATCCCGCGAGGACACGCCCATCGCTTGAGAGAAAATACTTTTGATGTCATTGATTTTGGCAGCATTTTTAGCGCGCTCCATCACGATCGATAAATCCGGTTTTTTTGAAAAAGCGTAGATGGCTTTCTCCAGCCAATGAGCTTTTGGGTCGCGGTTGAGAGCGATGTGATCCAGCTGATCAACGGAGATCCCCGCGGCTTTCAAACAAAATTGGATAGACTGGGTCGGAAAACCCGCCCAATGCTTGATTCTTAAAAATCTTTCTTCCTCCACCGCGGCCACCAAACGACCGTCCTGAATCAGACAGGCGGACGCATCGGCGTGAAACGCGTTGATTCCCAAAATATTCATCCGGAAACTCTCGAGGTTTGTTTTGATTTTAATTCGCGCTTTTTAGAGACAATCATGCCGTGATAAGCGCTTTTCATGCGGCAAAACAAAAACCCTTCTTTCCCATCTAAAAATCCCAAACGAAAAAAATAGCTGTAAATAAAATAAAAATGGGGTCTAAAAGGAAACTGACGGATCAAGCGCTTCATCCCGGCCTGACGCCGCATAGGATCCTGAGAAAAGATGTCCGAAATTTTTCCGGAGCCGTTCAATTCGTCTTCAATCTCATAGATTGCTTCTTTTTCGGCATAGCGTTTTTGCCGCTGGAACCATTCCTCGATACCTTTCAAATTTTCATCAATCAAATCATTTTCTAAAGAGAGCGTTTTTCCATTCACTGTTTGAGACTCCGCGTGTCCTCGATCAAAATAAACAACCCGGTCTTTGTGAATCAAGCGCACCACCCACACCGGATAAAGACTGCTATATTTGAGCCATCTTCCCCATAGGTGGAAACGACGGCGTAAACGATAAGCGGCCACGTCGGGCGTGGAAATAGCCGTGACAGTCGCTACCTCTTGCGCCAACGCCTCCGAAACCCTTTCATCGGCATCCAAGATTAAAATCCACTCATGTTTCGGGGATGTGTTTTGAATCGCCCATTGGCGCTGAGATCCAAATCCCACAAAAGCATGCTGAAAAAAACGGGCACCGGATTGTTTGGCTATTTTTTCGGTATTGTCCTGGCTAAAAGAATCAATCACGATCACGTCATCGCACCACTCAAGACTTTTTAAGCAAGACTCGAGATGAATCTCTTCATTCAGAGTAAAAACCATGACGCTCGCGCCACTTTTCAACGCTGAGAGGCCTTTTCGAGAATTTGCTGATAAGCGTTTTCCATGCGGCCAGCGATCGCCGGCCAACCGAACGACTCTCGCGCGGCTCGCATGCCATTTTCTCCCATTTGCCTTCCAAGCTCAGGGTTTGAAATAATTTGATTGAGAGCCTCCGCCAAAGCTTTTGGATCGCCTTTGGAAACCAGTCCTGCCCTGCAAGACGCTACGGTTCCCGACAAGCCCACTTCACGCGTCACAAGCACCGGGCAACCGGCGGACATGGCTTCCAAAACGGTATTTCCAAAATTTTCCGAGTACGAAGGAAGCGCGAAAACCGTCGCGCGCTTGTATAAAGCTTCCTTTTTTGCGCCATAAACAGGTTCAAAAAAATGGAGGCGGTTTTCCACGTGATGTTCGGCCGCCAACTTTTTAAGAAATGTCCCGTAACCTTCTTCGTCATTGCCGACAATCACTAGTTGAGCCTCCGGAATATGCCGCAGCGCGGGAATCAACCGATCCAATCCCTTTTTCCAATGGATACGCCCTAAAAAAAGAATCAGCGGAGATGCCGCTGGCAATCCTTTAAACAAATTTTCTTCGAAATGGTCTTGAGGGGGATCTTCCGAGCGTATCTCCGCGCCATTAGGAATCACAAACCCTTGAGGAAGCGAGATTGAAAACTTAGCCGCCTCCTCTTTTTCTATGTCGCTTGTCCAATGAATCGCCGAGGCTTGTTCTAAATTTTTTCTTTCAACCCATTGAATCCACAAATTTTTTAGCAATGGATTTTTGCGGCGCACTAACTCTTTCACCAGCATTCCCCGCGGAGAAACAATATAAGGAATACCCTGTTGGCGAGCGACTCGTTCCGCCATCCAGGTCGGCCAAAGAAAAATAGAGTGTGTATGAATCAAATCGAAGTTTTTTGCCTGATGCCTGACAAATGTTTCCATCGTAGGCGCCCAGTAAATCCTTCGTAGGGATTTGGATTGGAAATACCGCACATTCACGCCGTCCACCCGCTGAATTTCTTGATGAATGACCTGAGAATCCGAGGCTCCGTCCACACTGGTGGTGACCACTTCCACTTGATGCCCCCGGAGAGTCAGCGCTTTACACAGCCCATGCACCGACTGGATAGTTCCCCCATATCTCCAGGCCGGAATATACGTCGGAACCACATGCAGTATCTTCATCGAGCGCGTTTTTTATCCCAAAAACGTAAACGATTGAGAACCGTTCCCTTGTATTTCTGCAATATGTACTTATTAAGAAAAACGCAAAATACCAGCGAGGAGGCTACCGTCCCCGCCACCTCGATTAGCGATCCTCCGGCTTGGATAAATCCCATCCCTGATAAAAACCAGAAGGAGAAGCCCGGCCAATCACCCTCCTTGAGCCGAAGCCCCGACATCAAATCAAACATGGCAACCAATATCCCGTAAATAGCGAATCCGACGCAAACCCCTGCTTTTCCAAAATTAATATAAAACTCCATCACCTGTCCCACGCCAATGCTTGTGCCCTGGGCAAATTCAATACCGGTGTAATCAGAAACAATGGTTCCGCTACCACCATAAAACGGCTTGTCAGGCCAAATAATTCGAGGAATCACCGCTAACAACGCGTCCGAGATGGTCTGGCCATGCGCCAAATCCACGGCTCCTTGCGCAATATAATCCATCGACTTACCAACCAAAAAGTTTTGGTTCAGGCGCGAATCAATTCTTTCCAGATGTTGTTCATTGTGAATATCCAAAAATTCAAAATCTGTGAATATTTTTGAAAACTTTTCCATCTTTTGAAATAAGGTTTGTTTTTCATACCAGATGGCTTGGCGCAAATCTCCTCGCTCACGCATATAGGTCACAAAAAGTGAGAGGCTTAAATAAAGCACGATCACGGAGGCCGTCCACACCTTCCATTTCGGCCGATAAAACGTGCCAAAGAATATGAAGCAAACGGCGACGGCGGCAGCACCAAAACCTAAAAATCCGCTACCCACCACGGTGATCACCGGCAAAATTAAGGCCAAGGCAAGCCATCTCAACACCTTTTTTCGTCCATTCAACCACGCCCGCCAGGTGAATAAACAAATACTGATGACAAGCAGGGACCACCCCGCGCCGACAAATGTCGCGAAACTCGGAATTCGCGAAAGAACCGGTCTTAGCACATAAAAAAATAAAATACCGGTCACTCCATAAACAAAAGGCAAATTGTTGTTGGGTTTGAGCATCTTGGTTGGCTTGAATGACACTTGAAATGTTTTTAGAGTCAAAGGTAGCGAAACAGCGCCGATTCCAAAAAAGATTACCGCATACGTGCTCATCTCAAAACCTCTGGCGACTGATTCGGGATCCGGAAAGTTAGCCCAAGGAAAGGTGTAAATCAAACCTCCAAAGAAGTGGTTGATCATCAAACTTGTGATGTAGGCGAAAACCAGGCCTGAGTTTGGCATGGAAGTTTTTTTGAACACGACCAAACAAATAAAAATGACGATCGGCCACGCGTATAAGCCTGTCTGGATATCAAATGTCATCTCAGCTCCCTCATGGAATTTTCACAAATCTTTCTAAAATCCTCCGCTACCTGGCTCCAACTCCTCGGCTCAAAATCATGATAAACCTGGTCGCACATCTGGGCTAACTCTTTTCGATGAGCGTCACACCAGCGAAGACGCTCAATAAACGCTTTTGGATCGCGTATCGACACTACCCAGCCCGACCGCTCTTCTGAAATAATATCGGGCGCGCAACTATTGGTCGTCGCGATAATCGGCAAACCGGCGGTTTGAGCTTGAGACAAAACCACCGCGTATCCATCCTCTAATGTAGGGAATATAAACAAATCCCCCCGATCATAAAACTTTGGCAAATCGAGTTCGTTCTTCCGCCCCTCAAACCGGACATGAGTTAATTTTGAAGCCAATCGCGTCGCTTCATTGGGAATATCCCCGACAAATTGAAATTCAAACTCCTCTTTCAATTGAGTGGCTATTTCAGAATAATCTTGGGCGCCCTTTCTATAAGAAAAACTGCCCACCGTTAAAATTCGGAGTTTCTTTTGATGGAGAATGCGCTTTTGACGCTCCCGGATCACTTCGATAGCGGGTCTAAAATTTTGTACATTCGCGCCGAGCGCCAAAACAGTGAGCTTCTCTTTAGGATAGGCGTTTTCGATAAAAGATCTCTGCGCAAAAGTCGACAAAACCAGCATCTTGTCCGCCAACGCGTATTCTCTTAACTCTCTTTGAATCATCCAATCCGACGGCCTTTCGATCGCAACACCCGATCGGCGCTCTTCCTCCGACAAAATTTTCGATTGCGTCAAAATATGAGCGGATCCTCTGACCAATAATTTTACCCGCGCCTCGAGGTTGGGATTCATCAATATTTCTTCCGCCACACCGCTAAAAACATGAACAACGTCCCACGTTTCTTTTTGCAGTTGGCGACTGACCCAGCTAGAAAAAAGCCGGTGTAAAAACGGTTCTGCCTTGAAATAAAACGCAGGGATCGGTTTTAAAAAAAAATGAGCCACTCTCGCTAAAAGGCCGTGCAAAACAAAGCTCTTTACGATTCTTCCGGACAGACCAAATCGTTTGGTGACCATCTTTGGATAATTGGTGTAAACAGAGATCTCATCCCCTTGCTCCGCCAAAGCCTTCGCGAGCGCAAACGCGTGAAACCGGCCATGCACCACAATCGCTATCTTCATCGGATAGATCTCACGAGATGGGATCCCGTTTTTCGAGCTTCAAAAATAATAAAAATAACCCTAATAAAATAAGTCGATACGTGATGCTAAACCATTTGTAGGGCGTGTCAAACGTAAGTTCCTCCAAAGAGGCTCGATAGAAAAACAGATACACCTTTGAGGCGTCGACAAACCACACCGCGAGGCCAAAAATCATTAAAATTATTTTTTTAAAATCTATTTTCTCTAAAATAATCCACTGATTCATCACAAACGCCGCGGGAATAATTAAAAGCACGGTATCGTGAGTGGAGTGGTAGACGGCCAATAAACAAAAGAGCATTAAAATAGATAATCCATAATCGTCCGCAACCAAGTGCCTCCGGCGATGCCATGCCAGAGCGCAGATGGCTAGAATGCCTATTAAAAAAATGGAGATCGCCGCCTGTCCCAGAGCCGTGTGGCCAAAAATAAGAAAAATGACCGGATGTAGCTGCGTCGAACCAAGCCCCGGGAGATCCCCCAATTTGGAGTAAGTCGCCCACCAACTCACTTCTTTGAGATAACTTTGCGTCGCCTGCGTTACCAGATGCGGTAGCCTCAAAAAGAACGCTCCCAGATAACACAACAAATAAAAAACCGTCCATCCAAGAACTTTCCATTGTCGTTTCACGACATAATAAGGAAGCATAAAAATAGTGAGATTAAATTTATGGAAACTCATGGCTAAAAATATTCCCGCGATCGAATTTTTCTGCTTCGACAAAAATAAGAGCGAGGTTAAAAAACACGATAGCCAAAATAAAGTGTGCTGACCCAGACCAAGTCCCACCCGCAGTCCCATGCCGCCAAGAAATAAAACAGTTAAAAATAAATAATGGCGCCGCTTCCAATGCGGGTACCAAAGACGCCCAAGACACCAGGGAACATAAAAAGCGCACAAAACATTGAATAAGAGCCACAACAAACGGCAATCACTCCACTCCCAAAAAGAAAAAGGCGCCAAATGCAACAGCGTCACCGGCGAATAAGGCGTGGAGTACGCCACGATAAGATTCAGCGGAGGCAATTCTTTGGATTGGGTTAAAAGTTGCCAAGAAGCTCCTGCGGGCGTCAAATAATCTTGATACGGGTTCTGGCCTTTCAGCCAAAGCTTGGAGGACATAAAAATAAGCGATAAATCTTGGCTTTGTTTGGGCTTGAGGGCATTTTTACAGCCGATGGAGAACGAAAAGGCCGCGTAAAACGCTAGAGCCGCCAGAAGAACGTAACTGCCTATTTTTTTAGATGATTTCAAATAACCTCAGCCGGCATCGCCGTCGTTCTTTAACCGGAACTGCTTGGATGTGAACCAGCCTATCCTGTGAAAAAAATAACGGCACATCACGCTAATGATTCCGAGCCCGTAACGAATGCTCGGCCAGAGCCTGATCGAAGAAGCTTCTTCAAAGTAACGTGTCCGTATCGGAACTTCGTCGATTCGAAAACGATTGGCCAGGATTTGAACAATAATTTCCGTGTCAAAAACAAACGCGTCGGAATTGAGCGAATAAGAAATTTGTTTCAGTAGGGTCGCGCTATACGCCCTGAAACCGGAGTGATACTCCGTCAAATAGGTGCCCAACACCACATTCTCGAAAGCCGTTAGTAAAATGTTGGCGTTGTGCTTCCAAAGAGGCATTCCTCCCTCCAGAGCGCCCCCCTTCATCATGCGGGATCCAAAAACAGCGTCTGCTTTTCCCTGTAGGATCGGCAAGACAAGCTCAGGAATAATGGTCGGATCATACTGATAATCCGGGTGAACCATCACCACAATGTCCGCTCCCTTTTCCAGCGCCCTGTCATAACAAGTTTTTTGATTTCCACCATAACCCTTATTTTTTTTATGCTGATAGACAGTCAGCCCCAATTCCTTGGCGATTTTGACCGTTTTATCGCGACTGACATCATCCACCAGAATAATTTCGTCGACGATGTCTTTGGGGATATCCGCGACGGTTCTTTCCAGTGTTTTTTCAGCATTGTAAGCCGGGAGCACCACGACTACTTTTTTCTTTTCAACCGGCGACGAAGGAATTTCCCCGGAAGTGATCACGGTATCCAGGCGTTGGATCTTTTTCGCGGTCACTCCGATTTGATCATGCAAATTGATCTTGAGAAGGAAATCCTTGGCTCCCATTTTTAATAAAAAACTAAAAGGCGCGCGAACAAACCAGGGGTAGCCTTCGAGTCTTTTGACCCAATACCCCAGAGAAAAAATACGCGGATAAGCGCTGTACCGGATTTTTTTGAACCCCACCACCTCAAACATCTGCTCCATTGTTTTTCTGGAAAAATAGAAAAGGTGGTATTTATTGACTCCCCACCAGCGCGCTCTCAAAAAACGGCTTAAAAAACTTCCGATATCAGGCGTGCTGAGATACAAGATCCCGTCATTTTTTAAAATCCGGCGAATCTCCTGAAGCATTTCTTTGGGATTTTCCAAATGCTCGATCACGTCATTCATGACAATCCGGTCAAAAAAATTATTGGGAAACTTCGCCTCCTTGAGAGAACCCGTAAAAACATCGATACCAAAATGATCGTGGCTGTATTTCTTAGCCCACTCCGAAAGGTCAACTCCCCTCACCTGCCACCCAGCCTTTTTAGCCTCATCCAAGAAAAATCCTGGGCCGCATCCGATATCCAGCAATTGCCCGCCTGGTTTTTTTGGGAAATTCGAAAGAATCATCCGCGCCTGAGCCCTGCGTCCTTTTTCTTCCTTCAGATATTCGGGATCCGCCATCGTCTTGTAATCATGAACCAATTCTTCCTTCTGAAAACCGGGAATCGCATAGATCAGTCCGCAAACCATACAGCGCACCACTTTTTCGGGTTTTTCCAATTCAGACTCTGAAATCGTATACCCGGCCGGAGAAGCGGGACGCGGCTTTTGCGAGGAGCTTTGTTTGTAGACCAAATAATAACGGGAAGATCCGCAAAGATCGCACACCGTTTTTGAAAATTTTTGATTTTTTGATTTCATGTTTAAGACGCCCTCAGCGCTAGATCCAGCATCGTGATCAACCGGTCTTGATAGCTATTCTTCCCTTCAACAACGATTCGATAAGCCCGTTCCGATAAACGCTCTCTGAGAGGCGGATTGTTCAGAAGGCGCCGGATTTTCTCCATCATTTCGTCTACCGACTTAAAATAAAGCACCGCCTCGCCTTCCTCCCCAAAAATTTCCCGGTGTTCCACCGTGTCCTCGGTTAACATACATCCTCGCATCGCGGGAATCTCGAAACTTCTCATCACATGCCCATCACGATTGGCGCGTCTGACCAGGCACAGCGAAATTTTAGCGGCAGCGATCACTTGCCTCATCTTTGACATGCCAATCTGGCCTTTGCTTCGCCCCCGCAATCCCTTGAATCGATCCCAAAAAGACCCATACAGATCAAATCGAAAGCCGGAGCCCACCAGAGCCCTAATATAAGGAAGTCTATCGCTATCGGCACTCCCAATGAAAGTGATATCTGCGCCGGAAACGTCTTTATTCGCCTCATTCATCGCCGGATCCGGGTAATACAATTCAGGATCATACCCAAAAGGCAGATAAGAGACAGCCTGACAGCCCGCCGCTTTAAAATCAGCTAGATTCGATTTGCGTGTTGAAAAAAGATAGTCGTATTCTTTAAGGCCACGAATAAACCAGGACGCCTGATGCGCCGGATTCCAGGGATCATCCGTAGAATAATTGAGCCGCTTGATTCCTAGCTCCCCGATCCGTTTTAAAACATCGGCCTCAACCGGCGCCGTGCCGGTCGTAATCAAGCATTCCGGTTGAAAGCGACGACAGGCTTCCAGAGTCTGCCAGCTAAATTGTTTCAATCGAAAAGGCCTTTTTTGAAATAAATGCCAATAAAGTCGCTGAATCCACTTGGGGGCTTCCATAGCCTTGAAAGCATCCAAAAAGAGAATGTCATGCCCGAGATTTTTGGCGGCTCGCTCGATGGAACCGCCCACATTCGACCCGTCGCGATTTCCGACGATCACTAATTTCATTTTATGGCTTCCACGTGTAGGGAATCTTCGGGCCGACTGTCTAAAGAAAATAATTCCTTATCCGATCCTTCCCTGTAATTTTGCCGAGTTACCTTGGAAAAACCGATTTGTTTAAAAAGTTCATGAAGGGTCGGCCAATCATACATATAAGAATGAAACGCGCCGCTTCTTTTTTTATTAAAATAAGCGCCATAAAGATTAAAAAGAAGCTCGTCATGAGGTTCACGCCCCACACTTTCACCCGACGCTGTTTTTTCAAGGTATCGTCGGCAGTGATACGCCAGATCAGGCACCACCAAACGGAAAGTGCCTCCCTTTTTTAAAACCCGGAAACATTCTTTTAGAAGATTTTCGCCAGTGGAACGCTCCATGTGTTCAAGCATGTGAGAACTATAAATTTTACTCACGGATCCTTCGGGGTAACCTAATCTCCCCGAAAGATCGCGTCTTTCGACGTTTTTAGGCCACACGGCCTCATAGGAGTCTTTGCTAATAACGCCCGTCTTCCACAAGAGCCGACGAATCCGCGGCCATCGGGAGATGATGGCTGACCAAGAATTGTCGATATTCACCCAGTCAGGGTATCCTGTTTGCCCGCATCCCAAATTCAGCTTAATTTCTTTCATAGTTATCTGCCTTTCGCGAATGATTTTGCGATGGAATACAATTTTGGGTACAAAGCAAAAAAAACTTTACCGGGCGCCACCAAACAAAATAGCGTAATAACAGAGTAACACAGCAAAAGCCTGGTTCTGAGCCAAAAACCTATCCGGATGCCTTTAAAAATATTTCTGGGACGCATTCCCAGACAAATCCCGACCGCGTACTTCCAAGACTGGATGCGACGATATTCAAATATCCAGTAAGAATACGTAAAAATTAAAAACTGACTTAAAATATCTCCCACCAAGCGTTCACGTTCGCCGCCTGAAACAAAAGGCTCGATCGCGTCAACCGTCACGCGTCCAAATAAATTCAGAGGAATCGTGCGCTCCTCAATCGGGCACGGATCTAGCTTAGGCCGGCTCCGATAACTGTCCACGTCTTCATTTGAAATTTTAATCCCTTCTCGTATAGCGACTTTATCGATGCCTAATAAAGGGAGGCCTTCGGCGATCATCCGGCACCCGATAAACATCTGATACATCTCACTGCCATCCCAGCGAGAAGTGGCATGTGCCTGGGCTCGTGAAGTTAAAAGCAAAACTCCGCTTACAAAACTAAAATTTCTAAAATGCTTTGCGGCGACAGCGGGTCCTGATCCCAAAAGACCGGATTGCCGGATCCGGCGAAGCGGAACTCCCGTGGAAAAACTCTCGTAATTAGTGATCACCACACCGGCCGACGGGTTTTTTTGAATTTCGGCATAAATTTCTTCTAACACCGTCGGCGTCGCCAACGCGTCGTCATTACCCAGTAAAAATGAGTAGCGGCCTGAGGCCATCGATAAACTGGTTCTGAGATTGACATCGTAACGAACATTTTTTTCCTGTTTTTTGTAAACAAAACGCATCCCGGAAGCCTTTAAAAAAGAAAGGAGCGCTTCCTCTTTATTGTCATTCGAACAATCATCAGAAATGCACAATTCAAAATCTTTAAAAGTCTGCATCGACAGAGAACGGCAGGCCTCAATCAAAAAAGAAGTGCGATTGTACTGCGGAACACAGATTGAGAAATAGGGTGTCATCTTGAACCGATGCTTTCTAAAGCCTCTAAGACCGGTTTAAATTGGCTGTCATAATTCCAATCTTCCGCTATTTTTTGGTGACCCTTTCGCCCCATTTCCTGAGCGTCTTTCGGATGCTCGACAAACCATCGAATCGCCTGAGCGATGCTCGCCGGGTCATCCGAGTCGCAAAACTGTCCGTAACCGGGACTGACGAACATCGCTTTCCAATCTTCGAGATTCGACACCAAGACCGGCAGTCCGCAAGCCAGATAATCAAATACTTTGTTTGACGCTCCTGTCATATTTTGAATATTAAAATCGTCGCTTTTCTTAGGTAAAAAGATAATGCCTGCATGCGACCGGAGAGTTTGCTGAAAAAGATCGCGCCGAGTCGGAACGCATCCGATAATATCGAGTCGGTCTTGAAGCCCTTTTGCTTTGGCGTGATTAAGAAACGTCTGGGTATACCCTAAGGCGCCGACCGTCTCATACCCAACAAGACGAATGCCAACTTGACTCGGAAGGAGTTCCAGCGCGTTTAAAACCGACAAAGGAAATCTTTCCGGAACAATGGAACCATGGTATAAAACCCAAAAAAAACTTTCATTTCTATCGGCGGAAGTAACAGGAATTTCGTTTAGAGCCGGGCAATTCCAGACACAAAAAATGTTTTTGTTTGATTCTCTGATATTCTGAAATGCCTCCAAGCGTTTTTGATTTGGAAGAACACAAAAGTCAGCGCGCTTGGCAAGTTGTTTTCGAGTCCAAATAATGCTCTTAAGATAAATTGAGTTTTGTTGCCTAAGATTATCGACATCCGGAGAATCGTGTTCGTGATACAACACTTTGATCCAAGGGACATAGCTTAAAACCCAGCCAATGGGACAAGACAGAGAATCCGAACAATAAACGACCGTTGCCCTCCAAAAAATAGACAAAAGCGTCACCCCCAAGCAAAAGAGACCGTAGTGCGCTTTTTGAAAAAAACCGGGTCGGCAAAATGGAATTTTCGTGTTTTTAATTTTTGGATGGCTGATAAACTCCGTTTTATTTTTCCCAAAAGTTCCCGTCCCTATAAACCAGACTCTCCAGCCTTTGCCGGCAAGAATCTGCGAACTATTCCCCAGGGAGGGATAGTTGGCGGGATTGGTGTATTGAATATAGAGAATGCGCTTTCCCATGGGTTTAAATTTTCCTGACCATAAATAATTTATTCCCAGCCACCGCGTCTTCAATGCCCGAGTCGACCAAGGAGAAAACTTCTTTGCTCAGCGAGGCTCCTCTTTCAACAAGGATGTACTCGATGTGATACCGTTCGATGAATCGCGCCTGGCTATCCCCTATTGAGATAAATTTATTTTGTTTTTTCAAATCGTCCATAAATCCGTAAAAAGGGCTCCGCTCAAAGTAAGGTTTATAGCCATAACGATTTAAAAGAGCGCGGTCTTTCGGCAAGGACACTTCCACCACCCATCGATAAGGCGCTGTGTACTTAATAAAAGCGGCGGAAAAACAAAAACGCGGATCGCTGGAGTAGCTGTTTTCATTCGCTGAATAGTAAACCCCGATCGGATTTTTGATGTCTTTGAGCTTCTCTTTAACAGCGGCTATGTATTTTCTGCTGAAAGCGTGATCTCTGTATTGATTCACAAATGAATAATTATAGACGGAGCACAATCCCTGAAAGATCAAAACAGTGGTGCAAAATAAAAACACTGTTTTCAAAGTTTTTTGAGAAGAAAGAATGCTGCCGTACAAATATAAGCAGCCGATGGCTGCCAAAGGTATCTGAACCACGGCAAAAAATTGCCAACCTTCATAATGGTTGTGAAATATCCCATAAAGAAAGAACCCTGAGAGGGATAAGGCGATCATGACCTGGCAAAAATGCCGATGTTTTTCAAGTGTCACGACTTCACCGAGACCTTTGTATGAAAAGAAAATTAAGAGCGCTAGTGGGTAAAAATAAAACCATGCGCTTTTAAAAAAAAGAAGGGCGCAAGCACCGATGACACGGGCGGAGGCCATTTGGGAAATGTGCAGTTGATCGGAATAAAATTGATTCGAGCTTCCAAATAATACATAGAACAATGGAATAGCCGTAAAGAACAACAGGCTGATCATGGGAAACTCCGATAACGCTTCTCGGCGTCGCCTCACCACCTGATAAAGAAAATAGAAAAAAAGAGCGACGACTGTGATCGGCAGATAAAGAAAGTTAAAAATGGCGGGCACCCCCATCAAAACAAAAGCTAATTTGCCGGACTTCCTCATAAAGAGAGCGATTCCAAATAGACAGAGTCCAAGGTAGAGAGAGAAAATTTTTGGCATGAGAAAAACTGAGAAAGGATACCCGCCACTCTTAAAAGGGATTTGAGCGATCATTAAAAGAATCGCGAACGTGACAACAAAATCAATAGGTTTCAGTGTTTTCAGCGTTTCTAAAAATGCTGTCAAACCGGAATAAATTAATGTCATGAGCAGAGGAATCGCCAGATAGATATAGGTGGACAAAGAATCCGTCGGCGACAACGTTTGAAGAAGACTGAGAAACCACATCTCTCCATAATGATACGGTTGAAGCGCGGCGTCTCGAATGGCCGAAGTTAAAGAAAAATACCAGGGCGACGAGGACTCAATTCCCGTTAGCCTTAAATATTCAGCGAGACTGGCGTAGGCGGCATCATCCCAATTAGAGATATAGACTAATTTGTCATCGAACATCCCGCTTCTAAAGCCTTGGAGCAGCATAAAAAAAGTCGTGACCGCCAGGAGGCCTAAAAGCAACGGCAGTTCTTTTAAAATCTGAACGCGATCTAGTCCAAACTTAAAACGATTTTCTTGTTTCATCACGAATAGCACATAGAACATCATCAATAAAATAAGAATATGAACGCTTTTCCCGTGAGTCCAATAAAGCGAGAAAAATACGACCGAACAAGTCCAACTTAACAGTAATTTAAAAAATAGCACCGTGGCAATCCCCAAAGAAGACGTGTCAAAAAATAAAAGGATCAAAGTGCCTATCCCATAGGCGCTGAGGACTAACGCGTGATTCGCTAGGAGTAAAGGAAGCATCTTTTTAATTTAAAATTGATTCGTATCGGAGTCTTGTTTGTTGCGCTACCTGTTCCATTGTGGTTGGTTTGCGAATCTGAGATCGAAACTGTTCCAACAACTCTGGCTTTTGGAAAAATTGTTTTAATGCTTTTTCCCACGCGTCGGGGGAAGAGAACTGTTTCACTAGACAGCCATCAATTCCATCTTGTACCTTTTCCGCGACTCCCCCAAGATTGGAGCCTATGACTGGAATCCCCGCGGCAAAAGCTTCCAAAACGACCAACGGGCCTGTTTCCAGGCACTGGGACGGGACTGCTAAAAGGTCATACTTGGATAGAGTGGCGCGGACATCCCCACTGGGCACAGGCTCGCAAAAGAGAACTCGCGAATCTCGTTGAGCCATGGTCAAAATTTGTTTGGCGTAAACAGATTCTCTTCCTCCCTGAAAAACACCATAAACATCCAATTGAATATTTAACGCGGGGTCGAGCAATAACGCTTCGAGAATCACGTGAAGCCCCTTTTCCCGGCTGATTCGCCCAAAAAATGCCACACGAAGCCTCGCATCCAAAGAGTCTTCCCTTTTTTGAGCAACGTTCACCGCCAAACCTTGAGGAATGCCATGAGGAATCAACGAAATTTTTTTGGAGGAACATCCATTTTCTTGCAAAACCTGCCCAGCCCATTCATTCATCACGATGAAATGATCCACTGTCTTGATAAAAAGACGAAAGTTTTTGACGCGACTCTGCATCAACTCCGTCATGCGCAGTGCCGTCCATACTTTTCCTTTAAAACCGGCTCTTCTAATGATTTTTCCCACAAAAGAAGGCAAGCTTCCTATCAAAAATGCCACCCAGAAATCAATACCGATCCCATGCAACATGCATCGGGAACACGTATGGAGCCGAAGCTGGCCATCGCATTGTTTTTGTCCCCATCGCAGTAATGTTCCGCGCGGACAACCGACCGTCGCGGTGTGATAGGTAAACATCACCTGGATTTTTCTCTTTTTCGCTTCGTGAATCGCTAAAAGCGAGACCCCTCGCGTAAGCGCGTGAAAATGCACCACATTCGGCTTCTCTTTGTCTAAAATTCTACCGAAAGATTCCGCGGAAACAGGATCCCCCTCTCCGTACAACTCTCCCAAATCTTGAATGTCTTTTCCCACGACATATCTTTTTACTTTTAAACCATTTATTTCGTATTCTTCTTCCGATTTGGCGGGTGCGGCGATGATATTCGTCGTTCCGGTCTTATTCAACTGCTTCGCCAAGGACTCCACATACACTTCGACCCCACCAACTGGATCCGGATAAAAACAATAAGTGACTTGAAGGATTTTCAAGACGATTTTCTCGAAAGAAAATGTTTGAACGCTCTGTAATGCCAGGCCATCCACTCCGCGCCGCGGTATCCAAAAATTTTAGACGCAACAGCCAGGCGCTTGGGGCCTTGTGACAAATAATTAGAATCCAATTTCTTTAAAATCATCTCCGCCTTCTCAAATATTTCCGGATCCTTTTTAAAACTTCCTCGAGTCACCTGCAAATAAACCTTAAGCAACGCTTCACGGCGTTCCTTGTTCAGTCCGCCATGAGATTCCCACCACGTTTGAACCTCTTGGGCATTTACAAAGCAATCGCGCAAAAAAGCTTTGGGATCTTTTTTAGAAACAGACTCCTGCGAAGACTTGCGATAATACGCCATGACACCGGGGCAATAAGCGAACCGCGCGCCCTTCAAAGCGCAGTCGAGCACAAAACGCGCGTCTTGGATAATCGGTAAATTTTTTTTCCATTCCCCTACCGCCGAAACGATGCTACAGCGAAACAAATAAGCCGCCGGCGGACACCAGAAATCAGTGAACAAAGCCACTTCAGCCTCTTTGGGAATTTGGCGTGAAACCAGCCTCTTTTTGGCATAAGAGCCTGTCGGCGTTTTCTCAAGCTCTTGCCAATCCCCGTAAGCGACATCGGCTCCGGTCTTCTCCAGCATTTCCAGCTGTGTGCGCAGTTTTCCTTCGGCTAAAACATCATCCGCGTCTAAATATTGAATAAAACGTCCGTCAGAAGCTTGGGTACCGGTATTTCTGGCGTGGCTCGGGCCTTGGTTAGCGGTTTGGATCAAATGCACGGACGGAAATTTTTGTTTCACGACCTGAGCGCTTCTATCGGTGGATCCATCATCCACCACAATCACTTCCAAATCCGAAAGACCTTGAGAAAAAATACTGTTCAAAGCTTCCTCGATCCAAGGCTCGGCATTAAAGCACGGGACAATGACCGAGAGTGTTTTCAAACGGTCTCCTCAAGCCACTCGAGGCATTTTTTTTGACCGGTCGCCAAATCCACTTGAGGCGACCAGCCAAGCATCGTTTTGGCCTTCGCCGAAGAAAATGTCGTGGAATAATTGCCGAATAAATCCGCCAGCCATTCGGGTGGAAGCGTCGCTTCTTTGACGCCCGCGCCCACATCCCCCGCGGAAACCGCTTTCGAAGAAAGCCCGGAAGATTTCTTTAAGAGCCGGTAGAAGGTTGGCATGTTTGCGGAAAAAAATTTCCGAGGAGAGTCTAAATAAGAAATTTGTCTTATCAACGATAAAGCCTTTGATTTGTTTCCCAGCGCGCCGGGTAGCGCACTCAACGCTTTCCATGATTTTTGATTTTTTAGCTCTCGCAGTTCTTGGCGGGTATACGAAGGGATTTTCTGCTCATATTTTTTAAGTAGCGGCGTTAAAAATTCTTTCCAGGTGCACACTCCGTCGTTCAGAAGAAAACGCTGGCCATGCGCTTCAAGGCAAGTCGAGGCCAATAAAACCGCGTTGATCAAATTATCGATAAAAATATAATTGGCCAGTCCCTTTCCATTTTCAATCCAGCAAAAAGAACCATTCTGAGCCATCACAAAGGGCATCTGGGTGTATGTTTTTCCGCCGGGACCGTACACACAAGTGGGGCTTAAAATCACAAGCCGGGTTTTGCCTGAGCTTTTAGCGCGATCTAAGCACCAACGCTCCATTTCGGCCTTGCTGTTTCCATATTCGCCGCCGATAGGACTGTAAGCATCTTTTTCATCAACGGCCTTGGAAGGCCTCCCAAAAACATAAGCCGTGCTCAAAATCACGACGGCTTCCGCGCCTTCCTGAATCGCCGCCTCCACCACATTTTTAGTGCCTTGAACGGTAATTTCTTTTGGATTTTTTCCATCGCGCCCATAGGCCAGATGAAAAACATAACGAGCTCCTTGAATAGATTCCTTCACTTGCCGGAAATTCATTAGATCCATCTTGGGCATCGCCACGCGATAGCGGGCGATCGTGCACGCGCTTCGATACTGGCGAATCGGAGCGGTGATCTGAATGCCTTCCATGGCGTTGAGGCGCTCTATCAAGTGGGAACCAATAAAACCTGTTCCTCCGCTCACAAAAACCTTGGAGGGATTTAAAGAAATGCTTGTGCTGGAAGGCTGGCTGGCGGCAACACTGCCTTGGGCGCGTTGATCATAAGCCCATTCGATAAGACGCGCCGACGAAGCGGCTTGCGCGGCGCTTACCTTGGGTTTATTATTTTTTTGAATCGCGGATGAGAATTGGAATAGTTGTTCAATAAAACAAGAGTCGAGCGTCGGCGACCAATCTCCCGATAAAAATGGCTTAGTCGCGGATAAAATCTGCGTTTCTCCCGAGGTGGGCTTCCAAAAACAATGCGCAAAATTATCTTTCTCTAAAATAATTTCGCCTAAACTCCCTTTTAAAATCAGAGTGTTGCGTAGTCGTCT
>JAHFFM010000185.1 GCA_023247935.1 Candidatus Omnitrophota bacterium
TTTAAGATTTTTTGGTCTGTTTTGGGGCGGTCGCTGGCGTCGGTGGGTGTTTGTCCGATTTTTTGCAGAGCTTCGAATCCGGAAACCACTTCACCGAAGATAGTGTGTTTTTTATTCAGATGCGGAGTAGGGGCCAGGGTGATAAAAAACTGACTTCCGTTGGTGTTGGAGCCGGAGTTGGCCATAGCTAAAATACCGCCTTTCTCAAATTGGACGTCATCACGCACTTCATCTGCGAAAGGCGCGCCCCAAATAGATTGGCCGCCGGTTCCGGTTCCCGTCGGATCCCCGCCTTGAATCATGAATTTATTGATAACGCGGTGAAATATCAGGCCATCGTAATAATGCTTTTCCGCCAATTTTATGAAATTTTCGCAGGCTTTGGGCGCGATCGCAGGGTAGAGGCGAAGTTCCATATTGCCTTGATTTGTTTCAATTTCGATAAACCGGTCATTGGCATAATCTTTTAAATCCGCTTCTTTAAAAATATCCTGAATCACTTTTTGCGTGTTGTTGTAATAATAAACCTGCTCCAAGATTTTAAAGTACTCGGCTTTTTTCTTTTCCGTATAATCCTTTAAATCTGCGTCTTTCTTTTCTTTTAAACGGAATACGCCATAACCCTTGTACATTTTCGCCGGCGCTCCGATTTTACCGATGGCCAGAGAGTGGATGCGGTAAGCGTCTTCTGTGGGCACTTGCCAAAGGTCGATAACCGCTTCCAGGGAGATGTGTCCCGTGGGAGTGGCGAATTTGGGATTCTTTTTTATTTCCTCATCCCATTTTTTAGGCGTCATTTTTTTGTAAAAGGCGTTCGCTTCGTCCAGAGTCTGGAAATTGACGAATTCGGTCAGCATGGAATTGTATTGGTTTAAAAATTTTTGCTTGGCTTCCGCTTCGGTGATTTTCGGCGGCGGCGGATGAAGAATTTGATCGAGCATTTTTTTAACTTTGAGCATGTCACGCAATCTTTTTTCAAAAATGGGTGTTTCTTCGGAAAAAGTATTTTTTATGAATTCATGATAGGCCACGCTTCCGTAAGCGATTTGTTTTTCGGATAAAAGACGTGAAATCTCCGCTTGAAACTCTTCTTCGGTTACTTGGATATTTCTTTTTTCAACCTCTCTTAAAAAAACGATATGTTTCCAAACCTCCACTTTTCTTTCCTGGTCATTTTGAGGCTCTTTTCCGGAGGAGAAAATTTGCATGGTTTTTGTCACAAAATCGAATTCTTCTTTGAGGATGGGTTTTCCAAAAGCCTCGCCAACAGCAGCGGGCAAGGAATCCGATGGCGTTGGGGCAGGAACTGGTGTGTCAGCGAAAGAAGATGGAATTTGGGCTAAAAAAAGACCAATTCCAAGAATAAAAGAGAAAACTCGACTCATACAAGCTGATGCTACTAAAAATATAATTTGATGTCAATTTTTAATCAGAATTGAACGATAGTTGACGAAACTAATTCATAGGCTTTGAGTCGGCGCTATGAGTGAGATGTATTATAAGGAAGGTTTGAAACAGCGCTGTGCAATGGTAGAATACGGACTCTGTGCCCGTAGCTTCCGCCACAAAGATTGGCGGGCCGCAACATTCGCGCCCATAGCTCAGTTGGATAGAGCGCTTGGCTTCGAACCAAGAGGCCGCAGGTTCGAGTCCTGCTGGGCGCAAGATGCGGACCCGCCTCCGGCGGGCGAACCAGCAGGTCACAGGTTCAAATCCTGTCAGGCGCATAGATTTCTCTTATTTTTTTGATGTGGTATGATTGTTTTTTCGCGCCGCTAGCTCTCCGCCACAAAGCGTTGGCGGATTCGTCCGCAGCGTTGCTGCGGCGAAAGTTGGTAGAGAAGTGATAGATTTTCGGTTTGTGAGGTTTAAAATTTTTCTGCGCCGCTAGCTCAGTTGGTAGAGCAGCTGACTCTTAATCAGCGGGTCGTAGGTTCGATCCCTACGCGGCGCACCATTTTTAGATCACCGGTTAGGGATCGAAGGGAGCATCGCGCCCCGCAGTTATAGGCGACGTGCCCAAAAGGCACGTCGCAATTCCACGCGCGATGCGGCTGCCCGACCCGTAGCGAGCAATGCCGAACGCCCGGAGGGCGTGAGGACATGCGCAGCGAAGGGCGGCGATCCCTACGCGGCGCACCATTTTTAGATCACCGGTTAGGGATCGAAGGGAGCATCGCGCCCCGCAGTTATAGGCGACGTGCCCAAAAGGCACGTCGCAATTCCACGCGCGATGCGGCTGCCCGACCCGTAGCGAGCAATGCCGAACGCCCGGAGGGCGTGAGGACATGCGCAGCGAAGGGCGGCGATCCCTAGCGGCAAGCCAAAGCTAGGTTAAAACAACAAAAAGGAGCTTGAATATCCACTCCATCACTGACGGAGAAAAAGGCCTTCTAAGCCGCGCGGCAGTCAACCCTGCCGAGCTAAAAATTCTGGTTGAGCGATATCAAAAACTTTTATTCGGATTTGCGCTTTCGTTCGCGTCATTCAGCCGCGAGCAAGCTTTCGACATTTCATCCGCCTCCTTGGTTCACGCCTTGCAGCTAAAAAGACAAGTCTTGAGAGATGGCGAATTTCTCGAGGAAATTTTCCGGGAAACGATTCGTAAATGTTTGGAAGAAGTGCCTACCGGCTCCCCGGATTTGACCGCATTTGGGGATTTGTCCTCTCATAGTAAAGAATTTCTTAAAATCGTGCGCCAAGCATTGGTTACTTTGTCCGCTCAAGATAAATGCGTGCTTCTTTTAAGAGATCAGTGTCATTTTACGTTTGCGGGAATAGCACCTATTTTAGACATGGAGATTTCAAAGGCTCGTTTGTTTTGCTTGGAGGCAAGGGAGCGGCTGCGAACGGCTGTGCAGAATATTTTAGAAAGGAAGACTGGGTAATCGATGGAATGTGAAGCGATCCGGCCGCGGATCCGGACTTTTTTGGATGATTTGCTGGATGAAAAAGATTATCAGGAAATTCATTCGCATTTATTGAATTGCGCGCGCTGCCACAGTTATGCGTCATCCGTCGGGACTTTGTCTTACAGGCTTTATGAATTAGGGCAAGTTTCGGCGCCCCCGGATATGGTTTCAGCCGTTCTGTATGAATACGATAAGCAAAACCGCGCGGCGCCTCCGGAGCTTTCCTTAAAAACCGGAGAATCCAATAAAATTCACGCCGAAGACAAATCCATACAAAAGCTTTTTTGGATAGCCGTTTGCTTGGTGTTTACCATGTCTATAATCGCGGCCGCCACTATTTTTGGCGTACGCCAGGTTCAAAATCCGGAGGTTGCCCCGCTTTCTGTCTCAGCCAAGGCGCCCTCCAATGAATCTCTGAATATGAATTTAACAACTTCCTCTCCGCCATCCTTTTTTTTAACAAAAGAAAGCTACCCTCATTGGCATTACCATGTATCCAAATCAAGCCAGTCCGAATTTCATGATTTTTTTCAGCAAAAAAGAATTTTACCCGTGGATGAATCCGCGGCATTTGTGATGTTTGACGTGCCCAAAGAAAACTTACCCGCTTTTGTGAATTTTATGACAAGTCTTCCCGGCGTCGTAAAAGAATTTGGCGAGATTAATTTGAATAACGTGAAAGATGATAAAATACGTGTTTCGGTTTTTTTTGAATAAGGGTAAATAATTATGGCGCAAATTTTAGTGGTGGATGACGAGCTTGGTTTCCGCGAGGCGCTCCACCACACTTTTACCAAGCGCGGGCATCAAGTCACAACCGCGATCAACACGGACCATGCTACGAATGTCATGGCCGGACAAAACTTTGACCTTGTGATTCTGGATGTTTTGATGCCAGGTGAGCTAGGGACGGTTCTGCTCAAGAGAGTGCGCGCTTCCGGAAATCAGATCCCGGTTGTGATTTATTCCGTCAAGGTGGACGCCGCGCTTGAAAAAGAAATGCGTCTGGCGGGTGCCAACGAAGTGCTTCATAAAAATGTTTCTCTTGAAACATTGGCCGACCGAACTGAAAAAATTCTAACTTCGAGCGGCAAAATCACTCCGCCGATATCCGCTTCCGGCAAAAAGTATCTT
>JAHFFM010000186.1 GCA_023247935.1 Candidatus Omnitrophota bacterium
CCTGCCCGCTTCAGTGGGGATACTATTTTCAATCGCAAGCAGCTTTTGCCGCAATGCGTCAGCGTCTGGCGAGGCCGGGCGGCTGTGTGTTGAATAGATAAATAAGCTCACAAGTATTGCTATCCCTACGATAACTAGTGGTATGGATTTTCTGGATTCCATAAAATTATTTTATCAAATCTTTTGATAAGAGTATACAGGAATTGCGCGTTATCTTCAAGATTCGTCCCTAATGGTTTGAAGTGCCGAAGACCTCTATGTCATCGTTCATACAAGCGCGCATTCTCGGTAAATCCGGAAACGTGATCCGCTGACTCGCCGGGAAATGTTTCCATTTTCAGCATGCGCGGCCCGGTCATTTGCAGAAGCAGTACGCCCCTGACGGCATTGGGTACGCCATCAGTGGGCCTATACTTCGCGTCCGGAATAAAGTGCCGACGGTCCCAGCGCTGTCCTGTCTTGGGGTCTATCCAGTCCTGTTGCAGGAGTTCATATTTTATCACGCCGCTATCCGCGCCGATGTTTTTGGGGTCGGGCGTATTGCCTCTCACGCCGAATTGCGCAGCGCCACCGGGCCAGTTGCCGATGGAGACCGCAATGCCGAGAGGATCAAGCGCGTCGTACACAATTGAAAGATGGCCGGTCCAGTAACCCTCGCCTCCGCGATTGAGGCCGAGGTAGCCGCCCGTACCGATTTGAAACCAATTCCCAACAAGCCGGCCGTCAATGTCGTAATCAATTTTTCCAAAGCGCGGTTCTAACTGGCGAATGGTTTTGCTAAGAAGCTCTGTTTTAAGCGGTTCTTTGGCATAATCAAAGAACTGGGAAGAATGGAGTTTTGATTCTTGGTACTTATAGCTTGCCGGATTCACAAATCCGGTAAGCGTTTTATTTAAATCCCAAACATACAGGTCTATTCCATAGGCACCGGTTCTGCCTACCAGTTCTCCTTCCTCCATTGGCACGCGGAAATTTTTGGTTTCATTCGGGCCGACACTACCGCCTGCTGCGGCCATGATTCTTGCAGAAAAGCTGGTCATGTTTGAATATTGGATAAAAAGAGTGCAGGAAAATTCAATGGTCATGGCATGATCGCTAAAGTCCCCGCGCTGTGTCCGTGAGATACTGACGACATATCCTTTTGCCGGTGACTGGATATCAAACGTGTCGGGGAGAACATCCGGTGTGCCTTTGCCAAAAATATATCCGTGATCAATCGGCGTAACATGGCCGCCGACCATCTGTCCCATTGGTTCCACCAATTCAATCTGGTCAATCCTAAATGGCGAGGCGCCAAACATCACCGCACTCGTACCAACGCATTTTCCGCCACTGGGATCAAAACTGCGCTGCTCGGATATCTGATGACAGCCCGTGGCAGTTGGAGTGGGACAATCCGGGAGTCCGCGAGTTGGCGCGGATATCGGCTTGGATGATTCCTGGGGCTTCTTTGTCTGTCCGGGTAACTGCTTTGGCGTCTCTTTAGGATTTTTTTGCAGTTCTTCTGACAGTAGTGCTGTCTGTTGAGGTTCCGGCTGTTTTTCCGGAGTTTCTTTTTGTAAATCCCCACTCATTTTTTGCGGTTGAGCAGTATGTAAAACCAAAAACCCACCTGTCGAGATCACAACAACGACAATGACCAAGAAGATAATTTTAATAGGAGCACTCATTGCTAAGATGTTATGTGCGGGATTTATTATTTTAATTTGAATTTATTTTGATTTCGACAAACTCATTGAGTATAAAACTTTTATTTTAGGGAGTGTTTTTGGGGTAATTGCGGATTACCGAAAAACCTATTTCACTGCTGAATGGCGTGATCGAATCATCAATATCTTGCTTTTTATAAAGTTTTACAAATTTGTCATTACTCATATTTTTCTACTAAATCTCATACTCCCATCCCGGCTTCCAAGCTTTAGTTTTTCTCCAATCTTCTGCGAGGGCTTCTTCCCAAGTTTTGCCTTTGAGCAAGACATCGAGCGCGAGTTGCGGAGCTTTATGTGCAACTATGGCGACACTCTTGCCATCGTAGTCTCGCTTTAAAAATTTAAGAAAATCTGCCATGCGGGCTTTTACGTCCTCATAGCTTTCTCCTTCTGGAAACCGTTCCGTTATATTCTTCTCCTGCATTGGCTCAACTATTGCGGATGGTTCGGCATTGTATGTGCCGTAGTTGCATTCGCGCAGGCGCGCATCAGGAATAATTGGCGCTTCGGTTTCAAAAGCCAGTTTTGCTGAATCAACCGCGCGTTTTAAGTCAGAGCAAAAGATGACATCAAATTTCTTGCCTTTGACCTGCTTTTTGAGATCAATTGATTGCTTTTTGCCCAGTTCCGAGAGTTCAACATCAGACCAGCCCGAGGAGATTCTCTGCTCATTGTCTATGGTCGTACCGTGTACAAAATAGGTAATTCGGATTGCCATAAATTCACGGTTCTGATATGGACATCTGGCTTTTACGTTAAAGCTTCAGAAGTTTAAAAACGGTGTCTGTTTGAAAATATCCGAACGGAACTGACTGGGCTCGGCGGGCGGAATTCCCCCCACCCCCCCCTCTGCCCGCTTCGCCTTGAACCGGAGCGGAAAGGACGATTTCAAGTTTTTCTTTGGCGGCAAATTCTCCTAATGCTTTGGAGGGGTAAATTCCTTTGCAATTACAACCCAACCTTCGGTTGATGAAATGCGAAGATGTTTGTTCTCTGTGTATTCAGGCGAATTGTAAAAGCGTTCTGCGGCCTCAACGCTTTCAAACTCAACAGCAACAATGCCTTGCTTAGGTTCTCCTTCCAGCTTTTTCAATTCAAAATCACCGACTACAAGTTTTCCGCCATATTTGGCAATTACGGGCATGACAGCTTCCACATACTTTTGATATGTGTTCGGGTCGTTAATTGTGTAGTTTGCGATAAGATAACCACGCATAATTAAAATGATAGCACGTATTTTATACTCTTGTCTAAGAGTTTTCTAAATTCACGATTGTCTTTCAGTATCCTTTTAGGAATCACAGCGTATTCTTTTTTGATATGTCCGTTGGGAAAATATTTCAGATGTTTCACATCTTTTGCTTGAAAGAGAGTATTTAAAATTTCCAATGGAAGCCGGAGCGCAACCCCAAACTTGCCATAAGAAATAAATATATGCTCATCAACATATCCGCAAACGGCACCAAAGACATTTTTAAAATCTAACCGATAAATAGTAGCAAGTTCGGGGTGAGCTTGTGTTAATAGTTTTGTTACCTCGTCAAAATATTTATTCTTCATAAATCACTTTATTAAATCCTCAATGGAAGGGAAATAATTGGCTCGAACCCATGCGAGAAGTGATTTTATTGAGTAGCCAAGCCAAAATTCTTTTGTCGCAAGGCGACAAAGCGCAAATCCGCGCATTTCTTAAAAATGTCGGCTCGAACTTTATGCTGAATTCAAAACGGTTTGAAGTTTCTCCGAAAAACGGCTGGCGAGCCCGTGTAGCGGGCGAGCCAATGGTTTCATTTCTAACTGGCGGAGGCGGGAGGATTCGAACCTCCGAGGGGATTTCTCCCCAACCGGTTTTCGAGACCGGCGCATTAGACCGCTCTGCCACGCCTCCGGATTAAATTTGGGCGGGTCTGATTTACCAACCCATGTTTTTATCATGGCATTTTGCAGGCAAAAATTCAACGTCACTCATTTTTTGCCTTTGACGTTTTCCTCCCATCTGTGATATAAAAGAAAATGGTGTGATTGGCTGATTTCCGCCAATTGGTTGCACCTAAAAAGGTTTTTTATGGAGTCCTGCTCTCAGAAAGGGAGGTCGCATGGCCAGAAGAGGAAGAAGGCCCAGCTTAGTGATAGAGTTGGATGCAAATGACCGCGAGCTTCTGGAAAGATGCCTTCGTTCCACCATCATTCCGGCGGGTAAGTTCCGGAGGGCCCGGCTGATACTACTGCTCTCTGAAGGCCGCTCCCACACGGAAAGTGGACGGATGGCAGGCATTAGCAGGCGACACGTCTACAAATGGATCAAGCGTTTTATCGAGCGCGGCGTTGCGGGG
>JAHFFM010000187.1 GCA_023247935.1 Candidatus Omnitrophota bacterium
AAAAACGCCTATCCAAAAATTAGCCGCAATCCAGCCGAAAAGAAACGTAAACAAAATCACCATTGGCCCATGCCAAAATTTGGCTTTATTTTCAGCGAGAATAAAATGAAGAATCGCGCCGCCATAACCCGCCGAAAAAAGAGTCAGAAAAAAAAGAATGCAGCGACGAAATACAGCCGTTTTTGTCCATTTCAGCATCGGCGAATTCGGGGGGACAACTCTTTCTTTGGGGTCATAAGGCCGATACGCCATGGAACGGCGGCGCACCGGAGGCATTGAAAAAAACATTTAGAAGCGAACGGCGTAACTGAATGCTTCGGAAACCGGCCGACCTTCCTTTAAAATCGTAGCGCGAAGCTCTAAAACCATTTCTCCTTCAGGAAGCACTTTTTGAAACCCTTCACGCTTTTCCCGTTCCACAGTCAAAACAAGCCTCCAACCCCCCGTGGCTTCATTTTTAAAAAGTACTTTTTCAACTATCTGGGCGCCCTCCCCCATTAATTTCACATCCGGCTCAAGAGGCGCCCCCGGACCCAAAGAAGCGATTTCACCTCCGGCAAAATCAACAACAAAATGGCAGCGATGTTCTTCCGGACGCCATACACGAACCGAATCCACCCAAGCCACCGGCGATTCCTTTTCTGGGTGCGCCCATCGCATGCGATAAGAAAATACGGCGCTTTGTCCGGGCTCAAACGGCCTTGAGGACACCCAATAAGCGACAATATTGTCATTAATTTCGCGGTCCGTTGGAATCTGCACCAGCTCTATCCGGCCCTGATCCCAAAAACTTCCGTCCCCAGGAATCCTTTTGGGCTCAACAAAAACACTCGGCCTTAATTCATATCGCGCTTCAAGGTCTTGATAGTTTTCAAATTTCACATCGCGCTGAAGCAAACCGAATTCCTGGAGATTATCGGATGAAAAACTATTCACAAAGAGTTTCTCAGGATTAATTAAGGGCCTCCAGGTGCGGTCTTCATTCGCCAGCCGGATATAAAGACCATCCGAATCATGCACTTCAGGGCGGAAATCTTTTTCGCGCATTTTTCCGGGCTCATTCTCCCCGTATAAAAACATGCTGGTCAAAGGCGCCACACCCAATTTTTTGACCTGCTTGCGGAAAAAAAGTTTTGCGTCCACATCCATCGCCGTGTCTTTTCCCGGATAAATGACAAAATGATAAGCGCCGGTCAAGCTCTGGCTGTCCATAAGAGCGAAAATTTCAATTTGGTTATCCTGCGGCCCGGGTTTAGAAATCCAAAATTCCTTAAAAAAAGGAAATTCTTCTCCGCCCGCCTCCGCCGTATCAATCGCCAATCCCCGGGCGGACAAACCATATCGATGCCCCTGGCCAAGCGCACGAAAATAAGAGGCCCCCAAAAACACAACAAGCTCATCATGATAATCCGGTTTATTCAGCGGATAATGCAGCCGGAATCCGGCAAAACCAAAAGAAGTAACCGCCTGATGATCAAAGGTATTGGAACCAAAATCAAAATCATCCGGATTTACGGAAATTTCTTTCACGGAATCACCCTCCACCACGTTCACGTGAACGCGCCGGTTGTAAACAAAACCACCAAGAAAAAAATGCACCTGAAACGGGAGATTTTCGTCTTTCCAAAGCGCGCGGTCAGGCTTAAATCGGATGTCGCGCCATTGGTCGTAAGTAATTTTATCCAAAAAATCCGGCGGGTGGTCTTGGGAATCCTCATAGGGCTTACCCGCCATTTCCATGGCTTTTTCCGTTACACGGTCCAAGGTAAAAGAAGAAGACGGCAATGGTTTTGGCGCGGATGTTGGTTTTTGCTCTCTAACAGGTTCTTTTGGAGCACGGAATGTAGCGCATCCGCCGGCGGCCATGATAAAAATAAGAATAAAGACGGCTTTAAAAGATGTTGTTTTAACCCAAATATTGCAATAGACGTGAGAACAAAGATGCAAGAGCTTGGTATAGATAAAGCTGAAGGAAAGTGCAGGCGCACCTTTAGGTGCGTCAAGCTTTTCTGAAGCTTTAGATATGCCAAGATGTTGCATCGACTTCCACGGTCTATTGCGATATTTGGGTTTAATCATGAAACCTTTCAAATTTGAAATAAGCCTGTATTTTACCGGTTCTAAGCGCTGAAGTCGATATTCCGCGCGGCCGCAATCGCTCGTTTGAGATCCGACAGATAAGAAACAAGGGGGCGCAGTATGTATTCAGGATACAATCGCGCGCCTCTAAGATACTCATCCAAATCGCTTGCCGAGGGTTCAACTCCCCCCTCCGAATAGCGCGCAATGATTTTAGCCATGGGACTGAATTGGATTGTTTTTAAAAGCTCTTCGCGCTGACTTTGCGGGTGATTCGAATAAATATCAGAGGCCAGTTGAGCCAGAACAATACCGGTTTCCATATTCGCCAGCCGGGCGGCATCAAAACCCCTGACTTTGACGGAAAGTTGGTTTTCACTGGGTGTTAACGTATTCGTAAAATCCACCCAAGTCACGATTTCTTTGTTTAAAATACCCCTCTGTTCATAAACCAACCGGACGCCAAGGACTTTTTCAGCCGACAAACGGAATTGAACCTGCCTTTGAGCCGGAAGCCGGTCCAAGCCACGGATCCAATAATTTCCCCTTTTGCCGCGCATGATACCTGACAAAAGACTTGAAACACCGGCAAAAGCGGCATCGCTTTTAATTTGTGAAGAAATTTGGAAAATGTCGATACCGATATATCCTTTCCATCTCTTAACGCCCTCAAACGGAGTCAATACCGATAGATCCTTATGAGCCAGTCTGGCTTGCGCCGCCACCCTGACTCCTTCAAGCGTCTTTTGCCGCCGCCTGGACTGCCGCGCTTTCCACATCTTCAATTGATCGGGTTTGATCCATGCCAGCGACCTGCTTTCCGTTCCAAAACCGGCAACCCCTACTCTTTCTGCGGTCACTTGAGGAAAAGCAAAAAATACACCCGCCGTAAAACTTACAAACTTTCGCCTTTCATCCCCTTTTACCGGTTCACTTGCCAATAGAGCCACCTTAACTTTGGGTCTGTATGAATCAAAATCAGACGATTTCCAAACCGCCAACCGGGAGCCGATTTTGAAAGCGGACTCGGAAAATGTCAGGCGGATGGTCGTTTTATGGTTTCTCAAGCCGGGCGAAAAGATTTCCATTTTCCCGCCATAAAGCTCGGCTAATAATTTCGCTTTTGTTAAACCAATACCCGAGCCGCCCGATTGGTAAACTTTGGATTTGGCGTATAACCCCGGCCGGGAAACAACCTGAACATTATCCGAAGTTTGTGTGATTTGAGACAGGCCTAAGGCATTATCAGAAATCTCTATTACATAGTTTTTATTTTCTCCGAAAGCCTTCAAATAAACAGGGCCTTCGTATCCAGCCCGCGCGTAGGCATCAAAAGAATTCCGGATCAACTCCTTCAAAATATTCTCCAGAGTCCCTTTTTGCTGTACCCAGGCTAGAAATGCCTGCCTATTTTCCAAAGGAGGTTTGATTTGATCAAAAATGATTTTCGTCGATGGGTGGTCCCAAATCTCCTCGCGACTGAGGCTGCGACTCCACCCGATCAAACGCAAAGGCCTAAGCAGCAGCTCGATACTATTTTGACGCGAATTTGTGACGCTATAACCCCGAGGATCAAAATTAACAAATTGCTCTGGCACATTTGGCAACCGCGCAGCAGTTACGAAAAAAGGGGGCTGTCTCACAAGCCGTGCGCCGGATACGGTACCGTCGCGCATATCACGAAACAAATCCCGAAAAGGCCAGCGAAACATCAAAATAAGATCAGTTTCATTTTTTTCACTTAAACGTGAGCCAAAAATCCTTTTCAAGAGCGATTTGGGTTTTTTGTATTCGGCGATTGCTGACATTTTAAATGGGGCTTTAAAAATATCATTGTCTTTCGGATTTTGATGTTTCTGACCCTCATTGTCTTTTATGGTCAAACTAATCAATCTCACCTCTCGGTATCCATGCTTGCGCGCAATGTCATACACCACGTATTCCCTAAGCTGTTTTACCG
>JAHFFM010000188.1 GCA_023247935.1 Candidatus Omnitrophota bacterium
ATTATAGTTGGAGGAGGATTCGAAGAGAGCCGCGCTTATCGATGCGACCATAAGGAGCATTGATGCGGCGAATGGCCGACCCGCAGCGGACACGAAGTGCCGCGAAGGGCGCCGAATCCTCTCTAGGCTTATATCTAATATAGTGGTAGCCACCCCCTAGTTTGCCTCAAATTTATCGTGTATAATTTTAGTTAAAATTATATAAATCATGAGACGAAACCAAAACCTTATTTTAAGGGCATTTTCTTTATTTTTGGCAGGGGTATTCCTTGTCCAAGAACTCTCTTATGCCGCTCCTATGGAAAAGGCGGGGGCTGTTCCAGAATCCCCCCTGCAAATTCTTTTACAAAATCCTTCTTCTTTTGAAGCGCCTCTTGATTTCGCGCTCTTAAAAGAAATCCACACCTCATCCCCACCCTTCATCATTCATATTCAGGACGCGCATTCCAATCTTTCCGGCCAGCAAAACATGGCACGGGCTTTGGACGAAATCATGAAGAAATATAAAATCTCATTGGTTCTTGTAGAAGGTTCTTCTAAAGAGGCGACGTTGGGCCCGCTTAAAGAAATTATTCCCGCGGATGACTTGGAAAGAGTTTCCAAAGCGCTTCTTTTTAAAGGAGAGATCGCGGGCGAGGAATATTTGAATCTTGTTTCCAATCATCCGATGAGGATTATGGGCCTTGAAGATTATGAGCTTTATTTGAAAAGCGTTCAAAACTATGGGCAGCTTGCCGATAAAAGAGAAGCGATTCTAAAGTATTTAACGGCTATTCAACGCGCGGTGGAAAAACTTAAAACACGGTTGTATCCGGCCGCGCTGATGGAATATGAAAAAAACACTCCGGATCACGACAAGAAAAATTTTGAAAAAAATTTTCAAACGCTGATCAGCCTTTCGATGAAAGAAACATTGAACAGATATCCAAATTTACGGCAATTAGAGCAGCTGCAAGGCAGAGAAAAGGAAATTGATTTTAATCTGGCGAATCTTGAACAAGCGGCCCTTTTAGAAGAGCTCTCGCAAAAAGGCCAAAAACAAAAATTGGAAGAAAATCTTAAAAAAATGAATGATTTGAGAAATTCAAAACCCTCTCAATTTTCTTTCTTTCAAAATACTTTTAATATTGCGCGAGAAAATAAAATTAATCTTCAAAAATATCCGAACCTTATCGGATATGAAGAATATTTAAAGCAGTTCTCTGAGTTGGACCTTGAAAAAGTAATAGAAGAAATGGAGGGACTGGAAGATAAAGTGTATGTCCAGGTCCTTGGTGATGGAAAGGACGCGTTGCTGCTCCGCTCCATCGACCGTTATTTGCGTCTTTTGTTTACGGCGTACCGAATTCAAATGACCACGAAGGATTTCAAGTTTTTCGAAACGAATGAGCCTGATTTTTCAACCCTCGCTTATTTGGCTTTTTTAAACAGAAAGTTAGCTGAATCAGGTTTTTTTGAGGATTTGATTGAATACCGGGGCATTCTGGAAGAGGGAAAGAGAGCGTTGATCGATTTTTATGATTCGGTGGACAAAAGAGATATGGCGTTCATGCAAAACACCGAACGGATCCTAAAAGAACAAAACCAAAAAGCCGCGGTGCTTATTTCAGGAGGCTATCACACGCAGCATTTGACCGAGCTTTTCCGGCAAAAAAACTATTCTTACGCGGTGCTGGCGCCTCAGGTGACGAATGAGACCGACCAAGCCAAGTACGAGAAACACCTCCTCAGTTTTATCCGCAAAGAAACAAAAACAGTTACCCATATCCAAGGTGAGCCTAAAAATGTGATGCCTCCGAAAATCGTGGAAAGGGCAGCGGCCGGCGGACGGCTAGCTGAAATCATTTTTGAAAACCTAAACGGCGTCCCTAAAGAAAAAATTGCGATCGCCATAGAACAGTTGGCCCGGCGTCCCAGAAACCAGAGTTTTGTTCAAGGCGCACGAATGTCTCAAACGACTTTTAGCAGAGATGAAATTATTCAAAAAGCCGGCGATTATTTTTCAGGAGCAAATCTTACTTCTGTGAACGTGAGAATTGATCAGTCATTTTATACCCAATTAAAGAATACGACATTCACCACTTTTGAGGGGTATATAACAGATAACCTCAACAAAAATCAGAGCTATTTTCTTACAGAGATTAGGCGGTTCAATGGCGTTTTGTATGTTTCTATCAATTCAATTGACGAAGGCGACGACTATCCTGCTGAGGCTGGCGCGCGGCTGGCGGCAAAAAAATCGGAAAAAAATTCTTCGATATTGGCGCGTATTTTAACCTGGAGCGCGCTTACACCGGCAATGGTTGTGTTGGTGCATGAGTTTGGTCATGCCGCTGTGCGATTTTTGTTTGAAGGAAAAATATCTTCAATGTTTATTGAATCGTCAACGGTTTGGAAAAAAGGTACTTTTTTAGAGTATTTTCAAAAAGCTTTTGAGAGAGGTCCTTTGGAGTTATTTCTATCTTTTTTTCAAATTGATGGAGCCTCGGTAGGCTCTTTGTCGCGGCCGTTAAATGCTCTTGGTGAGTGGGTGGGTTATTCGTCAGCGAACATTATTCAGGGATCAGCAGGGCAAATTTTAGAAACGGGATTTTTATCGATATTATTAGCACATGCCGTAAAAGAATTTCGCCAGGAACGAGAAGGTAAAAATTTTATATGGAATATTTTTTTTCTAATAGGGAGCATTTTTTATCTTTTTACTGGTTTTCTTTACGTATTCGCGAGTGAAAAAGGTGATTGGGAAAAAATAGCCCAATCTTTGGGGTGGAGCCAGGCCGAGGCGGGTCTGTGGATTTTTATTCCCGGCTCGATTGCCATGGCGCTTACGCTGGGGCTGATGGGAAAAGCAGCAGGAAAGATAAAAGATAGAATCTCTGAAAGCTTTCGTAAAGAACCGTCTAAGCCTGTTTCCGAATCCAGAAGAAAATTTCTTCGTCATTCCGCATTAACCGGAGCTTTTCTGGGTTTTTTAGGGGCCTGGGAAGCTTCTAGCAGTTCCAGGAAGCCAAATACCTATTATTATAATTTTGATACAGAAGTTTTTTTTGAAGTGCAGAATAGTTTTGGGCTGGAAGACTTGCAATTGTTACCGGGCCTGGTCAATACAAAAAAGATTTTGTTTCAAGCGAATAGCAATAGCCCTGCCGAATTAACATTGATAATCAAAGCGCCTAAATATCTTATACCCAGTGATTATCAAGCGCGGAAGTTTGAGTTGGGGTATAGATTAAGTGCTTTTAGCAATATCAAAAAAGTATCTGTCGGAGGGAGTGTTTTTGAGGATACAGCTCCGGGGGGTTTTATGGTCGAATCGCATCCCTCGATACCACCAATCTCACAAAAAGATAAAACTATCACAACCTTGTTGCCAATTGTTGTGGAGCCGCAAGATCCCTCCCGGCCCTCTTTTTTTACAGTTTCAACCGAATGGGTAAATGATTCCCCGGCCTTTTACATTCATCCTAAAAAAATGTTATTCGGGGTTTTAGTTGGATCTTTAATCGGGGCCTTTTGGGCCAAAGACTCTTTTCGAAAAAGCAAATCCGGCGCACGGATTGCGGAGAATGAAACATTACCTGTGAAAGTTTTGTCGGAAAGGGTCTTTGATGTTTTAGAAAAATTGCGATACCAATATCAAGGAATTAACGAGCTTCTCAAAGGGCAATCCAGCTCCCCTGCGGCGGAACAAAGCGGATCGCACCTGCCTGTCCAGCAGACAGGGATGACAGCCGAAACACGAGGCCTCTGCGTCACAGGCGACACGGTATTGCCTTTGGCAAGGATCGTGGATGATGGATCGTGGAGGGTGGAAGAAAAAAAGATCGTCAACGTTCACCCCGGAGACCTCGTCCTATCCCTAAATGAACAAACCCAGCAAATAGAACCCCATAAAATCAAAGGCCTCTTGGATATGGGGGTAAAACCCGTATTCAAACTCACGACCGCCTCCGGAAGATCGATCAAAACGACGGCAAACCACCCCTATTACAGGAAAATATGGCAGCACACCCACATGTCATTCCCGC
>JAHFFM010000189.1 GCA_023247935.1 Candidatus Omnitrophota bacterium
GAGATTATTTATATTTTAAAAGATGCCAGAAATTATGACGACAAAACTCGTAGCTACATGGCGATGGCCCTCAGCCATTTTGGAGGAACGGATACTGTCTTGGCCCTGCGTGATTCGCTGAAAGATCCTTCAGAAGAAATACAAATTGCCTCCATGTGGTCGTTGGGTTCGCTGCGTGCCCATGAAGCTCTGGCAGACATTGAGATTTTTCTAAGCTCTGACCAGCCGCAGTTGCGGAAAATGTCCGCTTATATTTTGGGTGTCCTGGGTGACAAGCAAAACGCTTCAAATCTGCAGCCGTTATTAAAAGACCCGGTAAATGATGTGCGCTGGAACGCAGCTCTGGCGCTGGCAAGGCTAGGGGATGATTCCGGCTTTGAGACTCTCAAAAAAATGACGGCTAGAGAAGAATTTTTGTCTTCAGGAATGCAGGAATCAGAGATTGAGACTGTGATGATCAACGCGATCAAAGGATTAGCCTTGATTCAAAAGGGTGAATCGATTAAAATCTTTGAATCCATTTCGCGGAACGATAAAAATATGAAAGTGCGTCAGGCCGCGATTGACGCGCTTCATTATCAGAAAAATTAGAATGCTATGAACGAAGAAAACCCACAGTCAAACGCTCCAACCCCTGCACCACCGCCTGTGCCGCAGGTCGCGGCCAAGCCCGCGCCTTCGAATCCCGCTAACGCGGTCATGGGCCCCGATAAAATCGACCGCAGGACTTTTATTTCATGGACGGGCATTGCCTGGGTAAGTTTTGCGGCCGCCACCGGTGGCGCGCTGTCCATTGTTTTGCGTTTCCTTTTTCCCAACGTCTTGTTTGAACCGCCCACTTCTTTCAAGGCTGGTTTTCCCGCTGACTATGAGGTGGGGATAGTGGATGAGCGGTGGAAAGAAAAATTTGGGGTTTGGATGATAAAAACCGCCGAAGGAATTTATGCACTCTCTACGACCTGCACGCATCTTGGCTGCACCCCCAACTGGCTTTCGAATGAAAACAAATTCAAGTGCCCCTGTCATGGCAGCGGCTTCTACAAAACGGGGATCAACTTTGAAGGTCCGGCGCCGCGGCCGCTTGAGCGCTACCGGATATCTTTGGCAGAAGACGGGCAAATTTTGATTGATAAGAGCAAAAAATTTCAGCAGGAAAAGGGAGAATGGAACAACCCTGAGTCATTTCTGTCCTGTGTTTAACTCGTTGATAGAGTATCTATAAAGGAAGAGACATGGCAGACCCAGCAGCCCCAAAGCCTAAATTTAATTTAGGAAAATACATCACGGAAACCCAGCTTTACAAGTCAATGTTCCGTCATGGGTACTCGACTTCGGACCGCGACCGCGCACTTTCCGTCATGACCAATGTTTTTTTTCACTTGCATCCGGTGAAGGTAAGAAAGTCCGGTGCCCGCTTTGGTTTCACCTGGTGCGCGGGCGGGCTTTCTTTTTTTGTTTTTTTGACCCTGGTTGTCAGCGGGATCCTTCTCATGTTTTATTATCGCCCGACCGTCGAGTATGCTTACAACGACATCATTGCTCTACGAGAACACGTCCCATTTGGCATCATGCGCGAATTGCACCGCTGGGGCGCTCATGCGATGATCATCACAGTATGGCTGCACATGTTCCGTGTTTTCATGACAGGTTCTTATAAGCCTCCCCGCGAATTTAACTGGATCATCGGTGTCATTCTCTTGGTCCTGACCATGCTTCTCAGCTTCACGGGTTATTTGCTCCCCTGGGACCAACTGGCCATGTGGGCCATCACCGTGGGCAGCAACATGGCACGCGCGACGCCATTCCTGGGTCATGAGGGTCCCGGCGCCGCACTTTTATCCATTGGGGATATTCAGCTGGTCACTTCCGGAAGCGATGTGCGTTTTGCTCTTTTGGGCGGACGTTTTGTCGGAGCGGGGGCACTGTTGCGATTTTATATTTTACACTGCGTGGCCATTCCCACTGCTTTGGTCGTGCTAATGTCCGTCCACTTTTGGAGAATCCGCAAGGACGGCGGAATTAGCGGGCCCCTATAAAAGTCATGGAAGCATTCAAACACTTCATCGACTCCGTTTCGTCCCCAGTGACGATTTTTACTTTTGCGACCATCTTATTTTTCTTATTTGTCACTTTTCCGAGAATCGCTACTTCTAAACCAGTCAGTCTCGCGATTCTTTTTATGGTATTGGCATTTTTTGGCATCGGTCTTACCGACAAACATTTTCGCGGGATTGTCACAACACCCGACAACGTGCCGATTGTGGGCCTGATTGTGGTGTTTGGTTATTTTACCTGGTATTCCATGAGAAAAGCCGTTTTGAATGACATCCGCATGGAAAAAGGCGAGCCCACGGTGGAGCAAACCGAAACCAACGAGAAAGTACTCGTTTTTCCTTATCTTATTTTTATTGAATTTGTTGTCGCGCTTGCCTACGGCGCAGGGCTTGTGCTTTGGTCCATTTTTTTGAAGGCGCCGCTGGAAGAACCTGCCAATCCTACCGTTTCACCCAACCCCAGCAAGGCTCCGTGGTATTTTCTGGGTCTCCAGGAAATGCTGGTTTATTTTGATCCCTGGATCGCGGGCGTTCTCCTGCCGACTCTTATTATCATCGGCCTTTGCGCGATTCCTTATATTGATAAAGATCCTTCGGATTCAGGGTTTTATTCTTTCAAGAAAAGGCGCTGGGTTATCACGACATACCTCTTTGGTTTTTGGATTCTCTGGATCCTTTTGATCGTGATGGGGACATTCATGCGCGGGCCCAATTGGAATTTCTTCGGTCCCTTTGAAACCTGGGACGTGCACAAAGTGGTACCGCTTTTGAATGTCAACCTTTCCGAATTGATCTGGATCAAGGGTCTTGGAATCGGATTGCCCAAATTATGGTTTGTTCGCGAGTTCCCCGGCATTGTTTTAGTTTTTGCTTACCTTTTTGTGACGCCCGTTGTTTTGGCAAAAACAGTGCTCAAGTCCGCTTTTAAAAAACTGGATCCGGTGCGTTTTGGAATTTTGGCGATGCTAATTTTAATGATGGTGGCTCTTCCCATTAAAATGTACCTTCGCTGGGCGTTCAACCTGAAGTATCTTGTTGCAATCCCTGAATTTTTCTTCAATATCTAATCATGGCCAAACAGTCCCCGATACTCTACAGTGTTTCTAAGACGTTTATTTGGTTTGCAATCGTCAGCATCCTTTTGACGGCCTGCCTCGTAGGAATCGTGATCACCGATTACAACCGTGAATGGAAAAACTATCAAAAGAAGTTCACTCTTCTGAAAGTTCAAAAATCCAAGGAAGAGCTCAAAAAAGCAGAGCAGGCCATTGACAAAGCGGAGCTTTCCAAACTTCAAAACGAATTAAAATCGGCGCAGGCGGAGGCGTTGTCTCACAAGACGGAAGCCGAAAAACTTGAGAAAGAAATTGGCTTGCTGGACACAAAAATCACCAAGGCTAAAAATGTCTATCAAGGCCTCAAACAGTTTTTAGATTCCGATCGCTATTTTTATGAGGAATACCATCAAAACAAAGACCCCCGCACCGGTGAATACGAAAAAAAGCTTAACGAGCTGATTCCAAAAGTCGCCAAAGCCAAGACAGATCAGGAGGCACTCGAGAAGGAAAAAGAGGCGAAGGAGTCACTGCTGGCAGGATTTAGCGCTAAGGGGAAAGATACGCAAAAGGCGCTAGACAAGCTTCTCGCGGACAAGACCCGCCTAGAGAAACGCATCGAAAAAATCAAGCCCACTCTGGCTAAAGAGATTTTGAACGCGCCCATGATCGATTTTGTGGCGCCGACGCTGCGCATTCAACAAATTGTCCTGGAAGGGTTGCAGGACGACTATCATTTTGCCAAAGTCCAGAAGGTGGACCGTTGCACGACTTGCCATCTGGGCATTGATCAAAAAGGCTTTGAAGACGTTCCCCAGCCTTTCCGGACACATCCAAAGCTAGAGCTTTATTTGGGCTCTGCTTCGCCGCACCCACTGGAAAAAGTCGGTTGCACGGTTTGTCATGGGGGAAAT
>JAHFFM010000190.1 GCA_023247935.1 Candidatus Omnitrophota bacterium
TGATTTCAAAAAAGCGGGTGATGAAAGAGATGCGCTTATAGCGGAACTCAGCAAAAAACTTTCCGGGGCCGAGCTACAAAAACTTATTTTGCTTTCTTTGGAATTCAAGCAAAGTAAAATTACCCCGGCATTTTTCCATGAAAACATCGAAAAATCAGCCGTTTCGGCCGGAATCGATATGACCTCCTACCGAAACATTCAGTTTTACACGCGTTACGTCTCGATTTATGAGAGTATCGACCTTTTTTCGGTGTTCGATGAATCCGGGCGTTTTGAAAATGAATTAAAAGAAAAATTTTTCAAAAACGAAGACGAAAGAGCGCTTTCTGCGCTTTCACGCGGCGTGGATATTTTATCCCAGCTTTTAGATACGGCTTTATCCAGCGGCGATTACCATTTTTATTTACAAAATGAATCTTCCTGCCAGGTTGGAAGCATCGAGCAAGGTCTGCAGTCTTTATCGGATAAATACGGCATTTCTTTAGCCAGCGTGGATTTTTCGTTGCTTCAGACGATGATTCCGGACGCGAAGAAATTTTACGAACTGGCAGAAAAAAGAAACACTCTTCTTCTTGAAAACACACGCAAGCGGATGAAGCAGGAAGGCGTGCATGTGGCCGCGCTAATCACCGGAGGGTTTCACTCCGAGGGAATTTCCGAACTGATGAATCAGGATCGGCTTTCCTATTTAGTGGTTATGCCTAAATTTGATGACAAATCCCCAGATCGTCCCTACATCGCGATTTTGACTCAAAAGCCGAAAGAATTTGAAGAGTCTCTGAAAGATTCGGATTTTTATGTGTCTCAGCCACAAGGTTATGCGGTTGAAAATTATGCGAGTTTTAGAGGTATTTACCAGCTTACGCTGGATAAATTAGCCCGTATTAAAATGAGTCTTACTCCGGGAGCCAATCCCTGGCAGCCCGGATTTAAAACCAAGTACGCGGTTGCGTATGAAAGATTACGCAACAAAGTAAAAAATTATATTACCGGAGAGCAGCTTTTAAAAATGCTGGGAGAAAGCGGCTCTGAAACGCCAAGCCGTTCGGTTGTGCCGTCAACAGAAGCCTCTTCCGGCTTAAAGTTATCAAAATCCATTCTCAGAAAATCCGCAAAATATTTGGCGTTGCTCACAAAGGGCAAATTCTCATATAAACAATTACCCGAGCTTTTTCAACGTTCCTTAAACAAAATCTCTTCGGATGCCGGGATTTCATTAGCCGATCTAAAAGAAAAACAAAATGAAAGAGCTGTTATAGGCCTGGCTCGGCGCGTCATGTTGATAGCTCGAAAAGCGTCGACTCCCGCTCTCGCTTCTGCTCCAGGTGCGAGATTGATTGCTACTGCTTTGGAAGAAAATGAGACCCATTCCGTTAAAGGCTCACGCTTAACAGGAGAATCAGATGTTTCGCTTCACAAACAAACTTTAGTCAATCCTTTTGCAACCACTATCGTTGTGGTCCAGCCCACAAAAATACCGATTGGTTCAAATCAATTTAAATATTCTTTTAATGGCTATGATGGACAATCCAAAATCAACAAACACATGCTCTCCGAAGGAATGCAAATCAATCCTAAAAAAGCAATCGAGCAGCATCTAGCTTTTCAACAAGCCGTGCGTGACGCGGGCGGGGAAGTCATTGTTCAAAAGCAAGGTTTTTATGAAAACAGGCCGGGTGAACCTTTTTATCCAGCCAACTTAGCCTCTCTTTTGTATGACCCGGAAAATCCGGAGCATGTGATTGCCATCCCTACTCATTTTAGCGATAGGCCTGTCAAAGAAAGTTTGTGGAAAATAACTGAAAGAGTGGTCCTTCGTTTTCTTGGAAAAGAAATCTCTCTACCCGCCACACCCGATGAAAAAAGAGGATTGGAAATAGAGCGGTATTTACCATTTTTGGAAGAACGCGGCGTTCAAGTCCGAGACCTTGTGAAAGACAAATCAAAACAAATAGGTAAGAGGCTTGCTCATGAAGGCCAAGCCGACATTCTTTTTTATAAAAGACGAAATGGAAAGCTGATTATGTTCGGCGTGTATGGCCAAAGATCGGATTATCAAGCGCATGAGGCGATTGCAGCCTACTTGGGAATTGATTTTGTCCCCCTGCGTCTTGTGGACGGTTATTTTTATCATCGCGACACGGCGATCAACGCGTTTTCCAATGGCAAGGTTATCGCGCTGCCCGAAGCATTCGATAAAGAAAGCTGGAAAAAAATTAAAGAAAACGTTCATGAAGATGATTTGTTTGAGCTGAATATATGGGAAGCTTTTATGTTTTCAGCAAATAGTGTGGAAGTCGTTAAAAAAAATCAGTCAGGGGAAGTTATTCAGCGGACAATTATTGCTAATTCCAAACCTCATCAGCCTTCCGGACTCATCGATAAACTCAAATGGAATTGGGAGACCAGAAGTTATGCTGATTTCATGCCAAAAAACGATATTACTCCGAGGTTACGAAAGAAATTGGAGGAATGGGGTTTTAAAGTAGTTACGCTTCCATTTGACACATTTTTGGAGTCAGGCGGAGGAAGCACTCTTTGCGCTTCTTTAATTTTTATGCCTTTCCAAGGTCTTAAAGAGCGAGATGAAAAATATTTGAAAGAAGGCCTTTCGCCTGTAGTTACAGGAGCCCGAGCCGAATCTTCGATTGATAGCCAGTTAAAAGATCAATCTCTTCCTGCTCTTCCTGCGAGTAAAATTTTAGAGGCGCTTTTGGAGGGGGCATCTTTAAAGACCCCGTCATCTGTGACTCATTTCTTGAGCCAGCTGCCTTCCCCTCTAAGCACAGGTTTAACCGAAAAAATCAAGAATTTAGCCGATTCAGATGGGAAGTATAATCAATACAAAAGTGCCCTTTCCTCCTTTGAAACCATTCTCATGGCAAATGGCAAATCTTTGCTCAATCAAAGTCAGCTTCTAACCTTGAGACAATTTAGGACCCATGCGTTTTCACCGACTAATTCCATAAGCAATGCATTAGAAGCCAAGAGGGCTAGGGTTGAAGCCGAAGCGGCAAAAGGCTCAAGACTTTTCGGTAAAGTGTCTGTTATTGCGTCGCAGAGCTTGGGTTTACCTTATTCATGGACAAGGAGAGCGAAAAATAAGATTGACCAAGTGACTGTCAGAATTGAGGAGGATAATTCAAAGACTCAAAGAGTTGTGGTTCGGGAGGCAAATTTATTGGAATTGCAGGAGTTTTCTTTTTTAAATAACCCTGCTTTAGATGAAGAAAAGGCGCAGTATCTTCTAAGTTTAGTTGTCAAAATAATGAAAGAAAGCAACAGTCTTGAAATCGCGCTTCGCAATGCAGGGGCGCTTGTAAGATCATTTGGCGTGATTGTTTCGGATCCTACCGGAGATCGGGAGGTTGTGGAAATCAACAATGTTTCCGAAGCTTTTTTTGCCGGAGATATACAGGGGAATTACGATGAATTCAGAGTCGCTTTGGAGGCGGCGGGGATTGTTGATGCCAATGGAGATTGGGTAAAGCCAATAGTAAAACTACAAGTAAAAAAGCCAGATTTTGACAAACTCTCGAAAGAAATAGTTCAGAGAAGACTTTTATTGATTGATGGAGACATGTTTGACCGCGGACCAAAATCATGGGAACTTTGGGAGTTTATTCTGAAAATTGAGCGGCAGGCAAGTATTGTCGGTGATGCGGTTGTTATTATTCGAGGCAATCATGAACAGATCATGCATGAAGCTTTTACCCAAAATAAATTAGGATTTGGAAGTTTATATTTTAAAGATTATACAGGCGGACAAGAAACGGTAGCGAGTATTTTGGGAGAGGATAAAGATTACCTGGAGTATGTGGAATTTCCCAATGGTTCTCCTGATGATTTGTATTTAAGAATTGAAAGACGATATGAGGGCCGCGCACAACAAGTAAAGGACATGATCGACCGCATAGGTAAACTCCCGTTTGGTTTTCGCGTGAACGGAGTTATCGGCGGGTCTCATGCTGGCGGATTGGATCCGAATAGCCGTGATTTTGTGAAAATGTTTCATACG
>JAHFFM010000038.1 GCA_023247935.1 Candidatus Omnitrophota bacterium
GCTTTGATTGACAAAGGATTATCCCGCGAGGCGGCGTATAAAATCGTTCAGAAAAATGCGATGGCGGTCTGGAAGGATATTCAATCGCGTAGAGGCGACCCCCGCCCCTACGTTGGGTTAAAAGAATTATTGCTGCAGGAAAAAGAAGTCATGAAACATTTTTCGAAAAAGGAAATCGAAGCGTTGTTTGATTTGGATTATCATTTAAAACACGTGAATACGATATTTAAGAGGGTGTTGCCGAAGGTTTGTTGAATGCAGGGGCGCAATAAATTGCGTCCGTACAAGGAGTTTTTATGAAGGCAAAAGTATACGTCACGTTGAAAAAATCTGTTTTAGATCCGCAGGGAAAAGCGGTGGAGCATGCGCTTTCCATTATGGGATTTCAGGAAGTGAAGAGCGCGCGCGTGGGAAAGTTTATAGAGCTGGATTTGGCCGGAACGGATAAAGCGCAGGCGGAGCAAAAAATCAAAACCATGTGCGAGAAACTGCTCGCGAACACGGTAATCGAGGATTTTAAGTACGAATTGAATTGAAAGTGCATGGGCGCGATAAATCGCGCCCGTACAAGGATTATGATTATGAAATTTGGCGTTGTCGTTTTTCCAGGTTCCAATTGCGATCACGATTGCTATCATGTTTTAAAGAACGTTTTGGGCCAGGATACCCATTTTGTCTGGCATAAGGAAAAGGATGTTTCGGGTTACGATTGCATTGTCCTTCCCGGAGGATTCAGCTATGGCGATTATCTCCGCACGGGAGCGATCGCGCGTTTTTCACCGGTGATGGACGCGGTCAAGAAACACGCGGATAAGGGCAAGCTTGTGATCGGGATTTGCAACGGTTTTCAGGTGCTTCTGGAGGCAGGTCTTCTCCCGGGCGCGATGCTGCGCAATGAATCGTTGAAATTTGTTTGCAAGTACGTCACCCTTCGCGTGGAGTCCACGGATTCGCCTTTTACACGGTCGTTAACCAACCCCGTTGAGGTGCACGGTCGTGCGCCCCTACTGCGTTTACCCATTGCGCACGGCGAGGGAAATTATTTTGCGGACGAGGCGACAATTCAAGAATTAAATCAGAACGCGCAAATTCTTGTGCGTTATGTGGATGAAAAAGGAGATACAACCAAAATAGCGAACCCGAACGGCTCTCTCGAAAATATCGCCGGGATTTGCAACAAGAACCGCAATGTATTCGGCTTGATGCCGCATCCTGAACGCGCCGCAGAAGCGGAACTGGGCTCGACGGATGGGTTGAAAATTTTTGAATCGATTATGAAGACGCATAAAAATTAAACATGGTAGGGGCGCCCCTCGTGGGCGCCCGGGCGGGCACAAGGCCCGCCCCTACGGAGTGGCAAGAATGGCACAGCAACAAACTATGGATATTGAAATAACACCTGAAATCATCGCTAAACACGGCGTGACGCCAGATGAATACGAGCGGATTAAGAAAATCTTGGGCCGTGAACCGAATATCACGGAGCTGGGTATTTTCAGCGTGATGTGGAGTGAACACTGTTCGTATAAAAATTCAAAAAACGCGTTGAAACTGCTTCCTAAAGACGGCAGCAAAATACTGGTGAAAGCCGGTGAAGAAAATGCGGGCGTAGTGGATATTGGCGACGGGTACGTGATCGCTTTTAAAGTGGAATCGCACAATCATCCTTCGGCCATCGAGCCTTTTCAAGGCGCGGCTACGGGCGTCGGCGGGATTTTGAGAGATATTTTTACAATGGGAGCCCGCCCCATTGTTTCCATGAATTCTCTGCGGTTTGGAAAATTGGATTCTCCTGTCACAAAAAGGCTTGTGTCCGGCGTGGTGGCGGGAATTGGATTTTATGGTAATTGCATCGGCGTGCCCACGATTGGCGGCGAGGTTTATTTTGACGAAAGTTATGAGGGGAATCCGTTGGTGAACGCTTTCGCGTTGGGTCTTGCTAAAAAAGAAGACATTGTCAAAGCGCGCGCCGAAGGCGTTGGAAATCCGGTGTTTTATCTGGGTTCCGCTACGGGCCGTGACGGCATGGGCGGCGCCAGCTTCGCTTCTAAGGATTTATCCGAAGAATCCGAAAAAGACAGGCCCGCCGTTCAAGTGGGTGACCCCTTTATGGAAAAACTTTTACTCGAAGCGGTGCTTGAGCTTTTGAAAACCGGCTGCGTGGTGGGAATTCAGGATATGGGCGCGGCAGGATTGACCTGCTCTACTTGTGAAACGGCTTCACGTGGTTCCACCGGCATTGAAATTGACGTGACCAAAGTTCCTCAACGCGAAACCGGTATGATTCCCTATGAAATCATGCTCTCTGAGTCACAAGAGAGAATGCTTGTGATTCTCAAAAAAGGCCGTGAAAACGAGGCGAAGAAAATTTTTGAAAAATGGGATTTGCATGCCGAAGAAATCGGTATGGTGACGGATGATTCGCTGATGCGCGTGAAAGAAAACGGCAAAACCGTGGCGGAAATTCCCGCCAAGCCCTTGGCGGATGACGCGCCCGTTTACATCCGTGAAGAAAAAGAGCCGGAATATCTTCAAAAAACCCGCACGTTTGACCCAAAATCTTGCGGCGATGCCGGGGATTTGAACGCTGTGCTTCTTCGGCTTTTAGATTCGCCCACGATCGCGAATAAACAATGGATTTACCATCAGTATGACCACATGGTGCGTACCAACACCGTGGCGCTTCCCGGCTCGGACGCTTCTGTAATTCGCGTCAAAGACACACAGAAATATTTAGCCATGTCTTTGGATTGCAATTCCACCTATTGCTATCTCGACCCTTATGAGGGCGCTAAAATCGCGGTGGCTGAATCCGCGCGCAATGTGGCTTGTTCGGGCGCCGAACCGCTTTCTATCACCAATTGCCTTAATTTTGGCAATCCCATGAATCCGGAGATATTTTGGCAATTCAAAAAATGCATTGAGGGCATGCGTGACGCCTGCCTGGCTCTTGAAACGCCGGTTTCGGGAGGAAACGTTTCATTTTATAACCAAAGCCCCAAAGGATCGGTTGACCCCACGCCGACAATCGGTATGGTGGGTTTAATTGATGGCTGGAAACCTGTTACTTCTTATTTCAAAAAAGAAGGGGACGTGGTGATTCTTCTTGGAAAAACAAAAGAAGAATTGGGCGGCTCAGAATTTTTAAAAACAATTTTTGGAGTGAAATCAGGGGTGCCCCCGAGATTGGATCTGCAAGAGGAAAAGAAATTAATCGGGCTTTTGGTGTCGCTGGCGAAAAAAGGATTGCTTCAATCCGCTCATGATTGTTCAGAGGGCGGGCTGGCAGTGGCTTTAGCCGAATCTTGTATGTTGGAAAAAGGAAAAGAAACCGGCGCGAACATTCATATTCAAACGCCTTCCGGAGTATCCGTCGAAGCGTTGTTTTTTGGCGAATCGCAGTCACGCGTGGTGATTTCAGTTTCTCCGAAAAATCTGAACGCTGTTCAAGACATGATAAAATCATCGGGCTATCCTTTTGAGGTGATCGGAAAAGTAGAAGGGCAGGGCGAATCATCCATTTTTAGAATCAATGACATTATTCAGGCGCCGATACGCGTTTTGAAATACACCTGGCGAAATGCCGTTGGCCGCCGGATGGAGGCTTAATTGACACAGCCAGTCGTTCAAAAATTAGAAAGTATTGCCGCGTTGGTAAAAAAATCGTCCCCGTCTTTAGCTGTGTCTGCGGAGATACAGAATTCAAGAAATGAATTGGCCAAATTCAAAACTTCGGCGCAAAATGCTGTTTTTCAAGCGTTGGATGAAGAGCTTGGAATTTGGTTCAAAAAAATAGACGCAGTGTTAAAAGATTCCGGCGAGCGCGACGCGATGGTTAAAAATATGCGCCGTTGGATCGAAAAACTGAAAAAGTTCGGGGCTGGGAGTTAGGAGTCAGGAGAAAAAATGACAAAGAATTTGTTTCAAAGTGGCACCGAACTACGAACCCATGACTCCGAACTCAAAGATAAGTGCGGAGTTTTCGGCGTATTCAATCATCCGGATGCGGCCTATTTGGCGTATTTGGGGCTTTATGCGCTTCAGCACCGGGGTGAAGAATCCGCGGGTATTGTCGTCTCGGACGGCAAAAAAATGTGTTCGCATCGCGATATGGGGCATGTGCAGGATGTTTTTCATGGAGCGGTTTTAGACAGGCTTAAAGGCGATCGCGCGATCGGTCATGTGCGCTACTCCACGACAGGCTCAAGCAATCTCAAAAACGCCCAGCCTATTCTGGTGGATTATTCCAGAGGCGAAATCGCTTTGGGTCATAATGGAAATTTGGTGAATGCGGACATTTTGCGTTCGGAACTTGAAGCTTATGGCTCTATTTTTCAAACCACGACGGACAGTGAAATTATCATTCATTTAATGGCCAAACCTTCCCTGAGAAATATTCAGGAAGGCGTCGTCGACGCTTTGGCCCGCGTCCGCGGCGCTTATTCCCTCGTTTTTTTGACGCATGAATATTTGATCGCGGCCAGAGACCCGCAGGGTTTTCGTCCCTTATGGCTTGGAAAAATCGGAGACACTTATTTGGTTTCATCCGAAACTTGCGCGTTTGATATCATGGACGCGGAATCGGTTCGGGAAATCGAGCCGGGTGAAGTGCTTTTTATTTCCGCGAAAGGCCTCAAATCGGAAAAAATCCCCACCTTTAATTCCAAAGCCGCGCATTGTATTTTCGAGCACGTTTATTTTTCAAGGCCGGATTCCAAAATTTTCGGTGAAACCGTTCACACGGTTCGTGAAAAACTGGGACGGCAGCTCGCGATTGAACAGCCAGCCAAAGCGGATATCGTGATTCCGGTGCCTGATTCGGGAAATTCAGCGGCGCTTGGTTTTTCGCAGCAATCAAAAATTCCGCTCGAAGTCGGCATCATCCGCAATCATTATGTGGGGCGCACGTTTATTCAGCCCAGCCAGGGCATCCGCGACTTTAAAGTGCGCGTGAAATTTAATCTCGTTAAAGAAGTATTAAAAGGAAAGAGTATAGTGGTGGTGGATGATTCGATCGTTCGCGGCACCACATCCAAGATGCGCGTGAAAAGTTTGCGCAAAGCCGGCGCCAAAGAAGTGCATTTGAGAATCAGCTGTCCGCCGCACAGGCATCCTTGCGCGTACGGCATTGATTTTCCGACAAAGGAAGAGCTGATTGCCAATAAATATTCCCATGAAGAGCTTAAAAAATATTTGGATTGCGATTCCATCGGCTATCTTTCTCTGGAAGGGATGCTCAATTGTGTGAGTCTTCCGAAAGAAAATTATTGCACGGCTTGCTGGAGCGGAAATTATCCTTTGCCGTTCGAAGCGCTGAACAAATATCACGCGGAGAAATGTTAAAAGTTCTATGGGAAAATTATAGACAGGGAGGAGTTTGATTTTGAGTTTGAAACACATGACCTATAAGAAGTCGGGCGTCGACATCAGCAAAGCGAATGATTTTATCGAAAGCATCAAGCCTTATGCCAAGATGACGCGCCGCCCGGAGGTGGTGGCGGGGATCGGGGGATTTGGGGCTTTATTCCGGATGCCGGATAAGAAATATAAAAACCCTATCCTGGTAAGCGCGACGGATGGGGTTGGAACAAAACTCAAAGTCGCCAAGTCTGTCGGCTTATATGAAGGTTTGGGCATTGATTTGGTGGCCATGAACGTCAATGACATTTTGACTTTAGGAGCCGAACCTCTTTTCTTTTTGGATTATTTCGCGGTAGGAAAGCTTGAACTGGAAATGATGCGCAGCGTGATTCGCGGCGTAGCCAAAGGCTGTTTACAGTCCGGGTGTTCGCTGATAGGCGGCGAAACTGCGGAAATGCCGGGACTTTATTCTAAAGGTGATTTTGATCTGGCGGGATTTTGTGTGGGAGTGGTGGACCGCGATAAGGTGATTGACGGCCGATTGGCGAAAGCCGGTCATGTGATTGTGGGCGTCGCTTCCAGCGGTGTGCATTCCAACGGCTTTTCATTTTTACGCAAGGTTCTGAAACGGGAATTTATTCAAGAACACGCTGAAGAAATCATCAAACCTACCAAAATATACGTGAAGCCCATTCTTTCTCTGATTGAAAAAGAACCGGTTTATTCCATGGTGCATGTCACGGGCGGCGGATTTTTTGACAATATCCCGCGCGTGCTTCCTCATGGATGCGGCGCTAAAATACAGCTTGGCAGCTGGCCCATTCCCCGCGTTTTTAAATGGATTGAGGAGGCCGGGAAAGTTTCTCCAAAAGAAATGTACCGGACTTTTAATATGGGAATCGGATTTATGCTGGTCACATCCCCCCAAAGAGCCGCGAAAGTTATTTCTCATCTTAAGAAAACGGGTGAGCGCGCCTGGGTGATTGGAGAGATTATGAAAGGGAAGGGCGTAACAATCCAGTGAAAAGCGAAAAGCGAAAAGCGAATAGTTGTGGAACCGCTTCGGAGTTTCTGTCGTGAAGGTCTTAGTGATTGGTTCCGGTGGCCGCGAACACGCGATGTGCTGGAAAATTTCTCAAAGCCCCAAATTGACCAAATTATATGCGGCGCCGGGAAACGCGGGTATCGCGGAAATCGCCGAGCTTGTGGATATTCCCGCTAAAGACCAAGAGGGTTTGCTGAAATTTTGTAAAACCAAGGCCATTGATTTCATTGTCGTTGGCCCGGAAGCGCCGTTAACCGAAGGGATCGTGGATCGTTTTAGGGATGAGGGAATTAAAATTTTTGGGCCTACGAAATTCGCGGCGCAGCTTGAGGGCTCTAAAGCTTTTTCCAAAGAAATGATGAAAAAGCTTTCCATTCCCACCGGTGAATTTGAAGTGTTCACTTCGCCTGAAAAAGCCATGGATTACGTGGCTAAAAAAGGCATTCCTATTGTCGTGAAAGTGGACGGACTGGCGGGCGGAAAAGGAGTGGTCGTCGCCGCTTCCATGCCCAAAGCCATGGAAGCGATTCATTTGGATATGGTGAAAAAAGTTTTTGGAAAAGCCGGCGAAAAAATTGTCGTTGAAGAATGCTTGGAAGGGGAAGAGGCTTCGGTGATTGCCATCACGGATGGAAGCACGGTCCGGCTTTTAGCTTCCAGCCAAGACCATAAAAGGATTTTTGACGGGGATAAAGGGCCAAATACCGGAGGGATGGGCGCTTATTCTCCCACGCCCGCCGTGAATGAGCAGGTTGAAAAGGAAATTTTAGACCGTGTTTTTATTCCCATCGTGAAAGAATTTAAAGCGCTTGGGCATCCTTTTAAAGGATTTTTGTATGCGGGTATCATGATGACTAAAAACGGGTTCCGTGTGCTGGAATTCAACGTGCGCCTGGGCGATCCGGAAACCCAGGTTATTTTACCCCGTCTTGAAAATGATTTTTTGGAGCTTCTTTTGGCGACCACTCAGGAAAGATTGAATGAAATCCAGCTTAAATGGAAAGATGAGGATTGTGTTTGCGTGGTGATAGCCTCGGGTGGATATCCGGACACGTTTGAATCGGATAAGAAAATATCCGGAATCGCGAATGCCAAAGAAAATCCAGACATCCAGGTATTTCATGCCGGAACGAAGCTGATTAACGGCGAACTTTGCACGGCCGGTGGGCGTGTGCTCAACGTGGTCGGAACGGGGCGGACCTTTTTTGAGGCGCTTTCCAAAACTTACCACGCCGTTGACCAGATATTTTTTGAAAAAATGCATTACAGAAAAGATATTGGTCATCGTGCTGCGTCCGCCAGAGGCGGGTCTACTTTTCCGCCAGAAGCGGACCCGCCTCCGGCGGGCGCGGGAATGACATACAATAAGGGCATATTATGAAAATAAGCGTGGCGATTTTGATGGGAAGCGATTCAGATGCTGAATCGCTTAAAGGCTGCGGCGAAGTATTGAGAATGTTTGAGATTCCTTTTGAAGCGAAAGTTCTCTCGGCGCATCGCACACCCGAAGACACGGTCGATTATGTTAAATCCGCCAAAACCAAAGGCGTGAAAGTTTTTATTTGCGCCGCGGGCGGAGCCGCTCATCTTGCCGGCGTCGTGGCCGCGCACACAGAACTTCCCGTGATTGGTATTCCCATTGAAACATCGGCTTTGAAGGGACTTGACTCGCTTTTATCCACGGTGCAAATGCCCGCCGGTACTCCTGTGGGAACGGTGGCTATTGGTTCAGCTGGCGCCAGAAACGCCGCGTTTTTCGCGGCAAGGATTCTCGCGCTTGGGGACGCGAGTCTTACGAAAGCGCTTCACAAATACAAAGAAGATAATCGTCAAAAAGTTTTAAGTAAGAAAGTGCAATTGTAGGGGTGCGATTCGTCGCGTCTCTAAATCTATGGGAGTTGGCGTGAAAAAAAGCGTTCTTTTTGTTTGTACGGGTAATAGCTGCCGTTCGGTGATGGCGGAGGGCCTTTTTAGGCACATGGTCGCTGAAAAATCAGCGGATTTCCGGATAGGCTCGGCGGGTGTCAGCGCGATGGACGGCTATCCCGCTTCCACGGAAACGGTCCGCGTGATGCGTCAAAACGGTGTGGACATCTCGCAGCATCGCAGCCGCCGTTTAACCACGACCATGGTGCGCTCGGCGGATAAAATTTTTGTCATGGAAGTCATGCATAAGATTGCGATTTTGCAGAATTGGCCGGAAGCAAAAGAGAAAGTTCATTTGCTGACGGAATATTCCAAAAACATGAAAGGCAAAGGACTTGAAATTGAGATACCCGATCCGATTCGCATGTCTGAGTCTTTTTATGAAAATGTGTTTCAAGTCATTCGGGAGTGTGTAAGCGGCGTTGCCGACGAATTCGGCGTGAGCCAGGAGAAAAAAATATGAAAATTGCGTTGGGCTCGGACCACGGTGGTTTTACTTTAAAAGGGCACTTGGATGATTTTTTATCGTCACAAGGCCATCAAACGATTGATTTTGGCACCCATTCATCGGAGCCTTGCGATTACCCTAAATTTGCTTATAAAGTCGCCAAATCCGTATCTGAAAAAAAAACCAATGTGGGTATCTTGATTTGTAAAAGCGGAAATGGAATGGCGATGGTGGCCAATAAACTTCCGGATGTTCGCGCAGCCATTTGTTTTGACAAAGATGTCGCGATTTTATCACGTCAGCATAATGACGCTAATATTTTGGTGCTGGGTTCGGAGCATTTGTTTGATGATCCCGAACTCATCGTTAAGAGCTGGTTAGCCACGAATTTTGAAGGCGGAAGGCATTTAAGACGCGTGAAGCAAATCGCCGACGTGGAAAAAAAGGTTTGCGGTCCTGCCGCAAAAAATAAGAAGGTGAAAAAATAATGTCAGCGCTTTCTCAAAAAGATCCCGAAATTTACGAGGCGATTTTAAAAGAAGCCCGCCGTCAAAACGACAATATCGAACTGATCGCCAGCGAGAATTTCACGAGCGCCGCGGTTATGGAGGCCGTTGGGTCAGTCCTCACCAATAAGTACGCCGAAGGCTACCCGGAAAAAAGATGGTATGGCGGCTGCGAATGGGTGGATGTGGCTGAAAAATTAGCCATTGAACGCGCGAAAAACCTTTTCGGGGGCGATCATGTGAATGTTCAGCCTCATTCGGGTTCGCAGGCGAACGCGGCGGTGTATTTTTCCGCACTGGCGCCCGGCGACACGGTGCTGGCCATGAATTTATCGCATGGCGGGCATTTGACTCATGGGCATCCTATGAATTTTTCCGGAAAATTTTTCAAAATCGTTCCTTACGGCGTGAGTCAAAAAGACGAACGTATTGATTACGAGGAGCTTGAGAAGCTGGCGCTTGAACACAGGCCTAAAATGATCATCGCGGGTGCCTCCGCTTACTCTCGCATCATTGATTTTTCCCGCTTCCGTCAAATTTGTGACAAAGTTAACGCGATTCTTTTCGTGGACATGGCGCATATCGCAGGTTTAGTGGCGGCAGGGCTTCATCCGAACCCGATTCCATACGCCGAATTTGTCACAACCACGACGCATAAAACACTTCGAGGCCCCAGAGGCGGCATGATTTTTTGCAAAAATGAGCACGCCAAGAAAATTGATTCCGAAGTTTTTCCAAGTCTTCAGGGCGGTCCGCTCATGCACGTGATTGCCGGAAAAGCCGTGGCTCTAAAAGAAGCGCTTGAGCCGGAGTTTAAGGAATACCAGGGGCAAATCTTGAAAAACGCCAAGGCCATGACTGATGAGCTTACGAAACGGGGCTACCGTCTTGTTTCCGGCGGCACGGACAACCATTTGATGCTTGTGGATGTGAATCACAAGGGGCTTACGGGAAAAGACTGCACGGAATGGCTGGACCATGCAGGCATTACCGTCAACAAAAACGCGATTCCTTATGACACTCAAAGCCCGTTTAAGGCAGGCGGAATTCGTTTGGGCACCCCGGCCGTCACCACGCGCGGCATGAAAGAAAAAGAAATGAAGGATATTGCTTTTTATATCGATGAAGTGCTGCAATCCAAAGGTGCCGAGGCTACGGTCAAATCCGTGCGTGAAAAAGTGCGCGCGCTGACAAAACGTTTTCCGTTGTATGCGGAAGAATTAAAGCGCCTTGAAACCAAAACAGCCAAGGAGGTGGTTGCGTGAAATGTCCTTTTTGCCTGTACGATGAAGACAAGGTTATCGATTCGCGCTCTTCAAACGAAGGAAAAAGCGTTCGCCGCCGCCGTGAATGCATCAAATGTAAAAAGCGTTTTACCACCTATGAATACATCGAAGAAGTGCCCCTCATGGTTATCAAAAAAGACGGAAGGCGCGAAGGTTTTGACCGCAACAAAATTATTTCCGGAATTTTAAAAGCCTGCGAGAAGCGTCCTGTGAGCGTCGAGAAGGTGGAGGTGCTCGTCGACAAAGTCGAGAAAGAGCTACAAAAGAGTTTTGATAAAGAAGTGAAGGCTCAGGTTGTGGGTGAGCTCGTCATGGATTATCTTCATAAACTCGACGAAGTGGCTTATGTCCGGTTCGCGTCCGTTTACCGCCAATTCAAAGACATTAATCAATTTATGAAAGAATTAAAGGATTTGTTGTCAAAAAGAGGGTAGTGCGGAAAAGGCAGCGCGGTTTTAAGACGTCGGGGAGTCAGTGGGGAAGATTTCTTTCATGACTTCCAGATTCATCTGCAGTTTGTTCCGCATGTTTTCAAGGATTTTGTTTATTTCTTCCTGAGATTTTTTAGAGGTTTGCTCTTCTTTAAAAGCGGTTTTATCGGTTTCGTATTTCTTTTCATCAAATCCGTTTATTTTTGAGACTTTTACAATGGCTGCTCCTTTAGGCACTTCAAAGGCGTCGCTGATTTGATTTTCACCAAGAGGGTTAAGAGATTTTTCCAGGCCTTGAGACGGCCATAGGCCGTTCACGAAAGTTCCGGGCTTGTAAGCGTTCTGCGTTAAAATTTCTATATTTTCATCTTTGAGTACTTTTTCAAAATCTTCCGGTGCTTTTATTTTAGCTTTAATTTCCTTCATTTTTGCGATGGCAAGCTCGGCGGCTTTTTGGTGCCGCATCACGCGGGTCAATTCATTTTTGGCTTCTTCCAGTGTAAGCGGTTTTTCAGCCTGCTTTTCGAGCACTTTGGCTTTGTACGTCCCTTTTTCAGTTTGAATCCAACCGCTGGATTCACCCGCGGCTTTTTCAAAGCCAAATAGCATCACTTGAGGCGCATCCGTCAGGTCTGCCACGGAGTCTTTTTTGGAAAAAAAGTCGGTTTCTTTAGGGGTCAGGCTATATTTTTGAGCCAAATCATCAAAACCTGTTTGCGTGTCTTCTAAGGCTGTTTTGGAAGCTTCCTGGGATTCTTTGGGAATGAAATAGTAGCGGAGTTTCGTTTTCTCGGGAGAAGTTAACCTGTCTTTGGCGATCTGGTACAGCTGTTCAATATCTTTATCCTCGACTTGAGTCTTGTCTTCAAAGCCATCCGCGGAAAGAATTCCATAAACAATGCTTTTTTCGGATTTTTCATTTTTATAGGCTTCTTTTAAATGTTCATCCGTTATTCCGGTGTTTCCTTTGACCTTTTCATAAACCTTACCGACCGTGAGCATTTGGCGAATTTCTTCCTCAAATTGCCTGGGCGTGGAGCGAAGCATTTTTTCTACGTACATTTTGTAGAATTCGTCACTGAACCGGCCGTTTTTTTGAAAACCTGGTTGCTGGGTGATCCAATCCACAACCTCTTGGTCGGAAGCGTGGATATGTTCTTTTTTGGCGTATTCCAAAAGGAGAATCCGGTCCCAAGCCTCGCTTTTAAAATTAATCATGGAACGTACTTGATTGAGTTTATCTCCGTACATCAGTTCAGCCTGCTTTTGAACGGCACGGTAACTGTCTAAGTATTCCTGGACATGGATTTTGCGGTTTTCGAACTTCGCGAGAGCGGTGGACGAACGCTTGTCATCTTTGCCAATAAGCATTCCAGATACGACGAAGGAAAGAGTAACGATGGAGGCCAAGCCTATATAGATCTTCTTTTGAATTCTTTTGTCTCTGAAGAGTTTTATCATAATTGGGGCATTATAGCGAAGGCAGGTCTTAGATTCAATTGGAAATGATTGAGGGTGAGGCTGAGTTGTGAGCCATGAAAAGTTCATTTGAAGTTCTGTTATTTATAGGGCATACTTTTGTTAAGATTTGTATAACTCGAAAGGTACGCTTTGACCCCTAAAAATAAAGTTATTTTAAGGGCTGTATCCCTTTTATTGATAGGGACTTTCCTTGTTCAGGAACTGTCCTATGCTGCGCCCATTGAAAATCACGCAGGGGCAAGCCAATGGTTTGCCCCTACACAAATTTCCCTTGCCCAACTTACCCAAAACCCCCATCTTTTCGAACCCCCTCTTAATTTTTGCACTCTCAAAGAAATCCACCACAATCCACAATCCACGATCCAGAATCCGCCTTTAATTATCCACATCCAAGACGCTCATTCCAACCTCTCAGGGCAGGAAAACCTGGCCAACACCCTGGATGAGTTGATGAGGAAATATAAGATATCTCTGGTATTGGTCGAAGGAGGTTCTGTTCTTGGAAACCTCGAGCCTTTAAAAAAATTAGCTTCCCCTGAAATAATCCAAAGAACCGCCAAAAGCCTTCTTATGGAAGGCCAAATCCAGGGAGAGGAATACCTAAATCTCATCTCCAACCACTCCATGACCATCCAGGGCATCGAAAACATGGATCTCTACTACCAAAGTGTCCAAAACTATGGAGAGCTTGCCGGAAAAAGAGAAAATATTCTAAATTACCTCAAGTTGATCCAGACAGCCGTGGGCAAACTCAAAACCAGACTCTACCCCGAAGAACTCCTAAACTACGAAAAGATAAAAAACAGCAGTCAGATTTCAGGCATCAGCAGTCAAGGTGCAGGAAACTTCGAAACCCAATTCAAAGAGCTTGTGAGGCTAAGTGTCATTGCGAGCCCCGAAGGGGCGAAGCAATCTATGCTCACCGCCCCTGTCGCAGAGATTGCTTCGTCGCCTTCGGCTCCTCGCAATGACAC
>JAHFFM010000191.1 GCA_023247935.1 Candidatus Omnitrophota bacterium
TTTCGCACTTTAACTCTAAACCCCATCTTTGGAAAGGCCTTGGTTAAGGATTTGAGCCGCGAGGGGTTACGCGTGGACATGAAAGACAAAGTGGGCTTGGGCACGCCCGTTGAGGTGTGCATGGATGTGCCTGGGGATAATTTGCCCGTGTTTGCCAGCGGGAAGGTTGCCTGGGCTGATGGGCTTCAAGCGGGTATACGTTTAACCAAAATAAGCCAGCATGACCGTGTCCGCGTTCTGGAATACGTTTACCGTGAGTGGGTGAAGTCTAAAAAATCCTCTTGATTTTCAGCTTTCAATGCTTAAGATATTCAGGATAAATGAAATGGAGTATTCATCATGGCAGAAGAAGTAAAAACAGAGCAGGTAAAAAAGGCAGCTGCCGAAGCGCCTGTTAAAAAATTAAAAAAGAAAAAATCCAGACCTACCAATTGCGCTCAATCCAATAAGCGCATTCGCCGCAAGGATTGGTATTTCCGTAACGGAAAATATTTCGCGAACAAGCAATGTTTCCATTTGTTTGTTGAGCAAGAAGCCGCAAAAGCCAAAAAAGCTGCGGATGAAGCAGCCGCAAAAGCAGCCCAAGCACAGGCAGCGCCGGCCGCTCCTCAGGGAGAATGAAAACTCCGAAACCCATTTTAGATAGGCGGCGTTCTATCCGTGTTTCGGAGCAGCTGCCTTTTAAAATCGGCCACGAGAATTATGAGATAGAGGTCAAGACCATTAATGTCAGCGAGCACGGAGCATTGTGCTTGGTTGATAAAAATGTGCCTTTGATGACTCAGCTTGCCGTAGCTATCGCGCTTCCGCCGGAAAACAAAAAATCGAAAAAAGGGAAGATTGTCCGCATGAAGGCGGTGGTTGTTCGTCGCGAGAAAGACGTGGCCTCCGACCGGTATTTCCTTGCTTTATTTTTCTCGTCTATTTCTCCGGAAGACAAAGAAACTTTTAATAAATTTCTCCAAAGCAGGCTAGCGCACGCGGATTAATGGACGCGCCTAACCATCAGGACGCTGGCGACCGTTTTCAAAAAATCGACAAAGTTGTTCTTTTAGCTCAATGTCCGCTTTTTGCGGGCTTAAGTCAATGGGAGCTCCGTTCCATCAGCCAGCTCATGCGTTTGGTGGAATACCGCAAGGATGAGGTGGTTTATCACGAAGGCGGAGAGGCTGAAAGTTTTTACGTCATCGTCTCCGGCCGGTTTGAGGCATTTGTTTCGCCGGCGGATAAGAAAAAAGTTTTAGCCTACCTGCGCCGCGGGGACTATTTTGGCGAAATGTCTCTGCTTACGGACCAGCCTCATTCAGCGACCATTCACGCACTTTCCGATTCACTTGTTTTGGAAATCAAAAAAGATGGTTTCAAAAAATCCATTGAGCATAACGCGACTATTTCGCTTGAACTCAGCCGTCGTCTCAGTTCTCGCTTAAAAGTCACCGAATCCCGCGCCCGCTCGCTTTTTAAAAGCGACGTTGTCGCGATTTGCGGCGCGCTTCCCAAGTCCAGCCGTTATCTTTTTTCCGTGAATTTGGCCGCAAGTCTTATGGCGGAAACACATCAAAAGACTGTTTTGCTTGATCTGTCCACATCGGAATCCGAAGCTTCGGTGCTAGGAAAAAGAATCCCAAAAATGCCGCTGAAGCGTTTTCAAAACATCGAAACGCTCTCTCCTGAAGATTTGAAGAGCCATTTATCCAGGCATCACGCGGGGTTTGAATACCTGTGTTTGCTGTATGACCCGAAAGATTCCGAAGCGGATGGCATTCTCACTTCTCTTTTGAATCATCTGGCGATCGATTTTCGTTTTGTGCTGGCGGATTTGAGCTCGGAGACGGATGAGGCGTCCGCGAAAGTTTGTTCCCAATCGGACCATCTTTTCCTTCTTTCAGACAGCCACTTAAACAGTCTGACGGAAGCGCGTGATTTGCTGCGCGATATTGAAAAATCGCTTTCTTACCCTGAAGAAAAAATGGCGGTGATTATTCAGGAGGTGGTTTTTGGCGCGCATACAACGCCCGGTCTTCGTCAGGAAATATTTGGCAAAAAAAGATGTTTTTCTTTGCCCATGTCTCCTTCGGGCGAAGGGGAGGATGAGGGCTGGCCGGTGGTGAGTAAAATGCCGGACGCGGATTATTCCCGGACCGTGAGATATATCGCCCGGTATCTCAGTGGAAATTTGGTGGGATTGGCTTTGGGCAGCGGAGCCGCGTTTGGTTTGGCGCATATCGGTGTTTTAAAAGTTTTAGAGCGCGAAAAAATACCGATCGATATTATTTCCGGTTCCAGTATCGGCGCGTTGATTGGCGCTCTTTACGCGGTTGGTTTGAACGCGAATGAGATTGAAAAAGCTGCCATGGAAATTAATGTCCGATTGTTGATGAGCCGGCTGGTTGACGTGAATATTTTCCCCTTCCGCGGATTGATGCATGGAAATGAAGTGATTCGTCATTTCAAAAAACATTTAGGGGGTAAACAGTTTGACCAATGCCGCGTTGCTTTAAAAGTGACGGGAGCCAATCTAACCACGCGGCAAAGCCTTGTTTTTGAATCAGGCTCTGTCGGAGACGCGGTCCGCGCTTCGATTGCCATCCCCGCGATTATCCGCCCCGTGTTGAAAGGCGGCGACGTGATCGTGGACGGTGGAATTTTAAACCCGCTTCCCATTCGCGCGCTTCACCAGGCGGGAGCCAACAAAGTCATTGCCGTAAATGTTTTTCCCACCACGAAGGATTTGATGGAAAAAAAATTAATACGGGAAGAAGCGCTTGAAAAAGAGAGGTCCCGGGTTAAAGAAAAAGGTTTTGTTAGCCAGGGTCTGTTCTGGTTTAGGCATTGGGCGGGAGGATTTTTTTCTCCGAATATTTTTGATATTTTGATGAACACCATTCAATGTATGGAATCGGAAATCGCGGAAATTGAGGGCGAAGGCTCGGATGTTTTGCTGCGCCCCGTTCTACCAAACGCGAGTTGGGTGAATTTTTATAAGCCCGGACCTTTCATTAAGCGTGGAGAGGAAGAGGCGATGAAGCTTCTTCCAAAGATAAAAGCGCTTGTGTCTCAGCAAAACGTTTGAGTATCGCCCTACCTAAAAATAACAAGCCAAACGGGTCCTGTCACATGAAATCTATTTTATTTATCCAAAAACGCTATCAGGACCTCAAGAAAAGACTTCGGGTTGCGATGTGCTGTCCTTTTTGGATAAATAAAGATAGATTTCATGCGCCACCCGTTTGGCTTGTTATTTTTAGGTAGGTCAATAAACCCAAATATCGCAATAGGACATGGAGGCCGATGCAGCATCTTTGTTCTCACGCCTATTGCGACATTTGGGTTAAAATAAAAAAGATAAAGTAAGAGAGGGTTTTTTATGAGCTCGCAAGAAATAGTGATTGTGGACGGGTTGAGAACGCCTCATGGCGCGTTTGGTGGTGTGTTCAAGGATTTGACGGCTCAGCATTTGGGTCAAATTGTTGTGCGTGCGCTTTTAGAAAAAACCAAAGTGGACCCAAAAATTATAGAAGAAGTTGTTTTTGGATGCGTGGGACAGAGTAGCGACGCACCCAATATCGCCCGTGTGATTTCTTTGCTTGCCGGTATTCCTAAAGAGGTTCCCGGTTACACGGTTGCCCGAAATTGCGCCTCCGGTATTCAAGCGTTGGTGAATGGCTGCCAAAATATTTTATCGGGGGACGCGGATGCGCAGATTGTGGGTGGAGCCGAGGCAATGTCGGGCCAGCCTTATTTGAGCCGTGACATGCGTTTTGGAAAACGTTTGCGTAATTCTGAAATGGTGGATTCTTTGTGGGAGGGTTTAACCGACCCTATTTGCGGACAATTGATGGGGAGAACCGCGGAAAATTTGGTCGAGGAATATAAAATTACCCGCTCTGAGCAAGATCAGTACGCTGTTTTGAGCCATCAACGGGCATTTCGTGCTTCCCGGGAAGGAAAATTAAAAGAAGAGATAGCGCCCGTTACGGTGCAGAAAAAA
>JAHFFM010000192.1 GCA_023247935.1 Candidatus Omnitrophota bacterium
AGAGCTAGCAGAAATAAACTCGTAATCACCGGAAGTTTCATTATCTTATCCTTTCGTTGAATAGGCTGTCAGTGAATGATGGGAATTAATATGAATCGTCATTATCAAAAAAATATCATTTCTTCGGTTAAAAAGTACGCTTTTGCCGTTCGCAAAAGCACTCTGGATTGGAACCAGGTCTATTCTTGGTTGCGTAAAGTCGATCTCCTCAGGGAAGCCTGCACAGCTTAGCCTCCGGCTATTTCCCTTTCAAGCCTTTTTCACTCTGCGGATAGATTCCCATGGTTGATTGGAATCAACGATAAACTTCCCGTCGATGGGCAATTTTATAAATAATCCGATAATCCCCTTTGCGCAGACGATAGGCATTTTGACTTCCAGTCAATTTTTCGGATTGCATCGGCCTTGGATTGTTGGCCAGACTTTCAATGGCTCTTGTAAGGGCTGGAACAATGGAGGAGTGAATTCGTTTCCAATCTTTGGAAGCAGAAGTTGTGTAGAAAACGCTATGCAAGATTTATTTCTTCAAACGGCTGTGAACTTCGTGCATGGGAATCAATCTTTCATGCCGATGACGGTGAATAAATTTCACATCCCGAATGTCTTCAATCATTTTAACCATTCTTGCATAATCTTTAAGATTGAGAAGCACCGCTTTGCGATGCCCTTGAGCATCCACAACATATTGTCCTTTAATCGGCGACACGTTTCACCTCGGCAAGAAAATCTCGAAAAGGCCTGGATTTGTCCTGACTTCGCAGATCCGCAATTTTTATATCAATCGAGTCTTTTTCCATTTGTCACTTTCTATTGAAAGGATAGCATAATCCATAAAATGTGTCCCTAAGCACTTTGAGTTGGAACCAGGTCTATGCCTGGCTGCGCGAAGTCGATCGTCTTAGGGAAGCGTGCTCAGCTTAACCTGTTACCATCCTGTTTTCAAGTTCCTGACTACATCCCGCACTTGATTGGAATCTCGACAATAAATGCCTATAATGCCCCTCATACCAACGGAGAACTTTATGCGGAAAACCGGACACCATCCGGCGGGGATGGCTCAGTTTTTTAATGGATGAGCTTTTAATATGGCCTGCAATTGCGCCAGGCATTTTTTTCCGTAGGCGGCGGTTAATTCTTTAAGAAGGCTGGCGTTTACTTTATTGTTTGATACCTCAAGCACACCGATGACATCGGCAAGATCTTTTGGGCTGCCGGCAAAAATCTTCATAGCAATAAAATCTTCCAGACTCACCATTTTAATTGATGACTTCATAAACCGTGTTTCCTCGGCACGATGAAACGCTTCTTCACTCATCCCGCGAATACCCGTCAATAAATCAACACGATTATGAAAAGAATCCTGAATGTTAATAACTGCAGCAATAGGATCCTCATGGTCGCCGGTGCGGCGCTCAACGCTTAAACCCAAAACCTTTAAATCCTGACAAAGTTCATTTCCATCCCTCACCGTACGGATTGAAATGACCGCATCTGCATCAAGACTGGCGCGGACCACCCCGTAAAATGAAGCCGCGAAAGCACCAATAATAGCGTAGGGAATATGCCGCTTATTCAGCAAATCGATGACGTCGAGAAGAAGCAATGCTGATTGACCGGGAGCGGTGGTTCTCATTTTTGAGAGAAAGGAGGCGTACGCGATGAGGACTTCGCGGCTTTTTTTTGCCCGGCTTCTCGAGCCAGCGACAATTGGCTTAAAAGGCGGGAATGCTGATAAAACGCCTCGATCCGTTCCTCTGGAGAAAGCGCACGGTTCAATTGGATAAGATCGCTGTGGTCTTGCTGAAGAATCCGGGATTTCATAACAAAAATATAGCACACCTGGGTGGGAGAGATATATTTAAATGTGTCCCCAACGGGATTCGAACCCGTGTTGCTAGAATGAAAATCTAGTGTCCTAGGCCAGCCTAGACGATGGGGACATGAAAGGAACGGGAATTATAGCGCGGGGAAGTCATTCCCGCAATGGTTTTGGCGTATCCCATCAAGCGAGATTCTCAGGCGCAACAGAGTCCTTTAGGATCGGCAAAATAAGCCTCAGGATGACCGTTACCCGGTAATTGCACCCTTCGAGGCGGAGGAAACAAGCTTCGCATACTTGGCCATGACGCCCAAGGTGTAGCGCGGCTTCGGGGCTTTCCATTTTTTGAGACGGCTTTTGATTTCCGCCGCGGAAATTTTCACATCAAGACGGCGTTTTGGAATATCGAAACGGATGATGTCCCCGTTTTTGACAGCGGCAATCGGGCCGCGGTCCTGCGCTTCAGGAGCCACGTGTCCTACCATTAATCCTTTGGTAGCTCCGGAAAACCGACCGTCGGTAAGAAGCCCGACTTCCTTGCCGAGCCCTTCCCCCACAAGGGCTGCGGTGACAGCCAGCATTTCGCGCATGCCCGGCCCGCCCTTCGGACCTTCGTAGCGGATCACGAGCACGTCACCCTTTTTAATTTTGCGGGCCTTGACGGCCGCGAAGGCTTCTTCTTCGGAATTAAAAACTTTCGCGGGGCCTTCAAAACTTAAACGGTCTTCGCCGGCAACTTTCAGAACACATCCTTCCGGCGCAAGATTTCCTTTTAAAATCACAAGCCCTCCGGTTGGTTTGAGAGGGTCCGCGAGTGAACGCAAAACTTCCTGCCCTTTGATTTCCATGGCATCGCCGGCTTCTTCGCCGATGGTCCTTCCCGTGACCGTAATGCAATCTCTGTGCAATAATTTCGCGTCGAGCATGCGTCTGGCCACAAGCCGGAACCCGCCGGCTTCATATAAATCACTGGCCACAAAACGGCCGCCGGGTTTGAGGTCGCCCAGCAAAGGCGTGCGTGAACTGATCTTGTCAAAATCCTCGATTGAAAGTTTAATCCCCGCTTCATGCGCGAGCGCGAGCAGATGCAGGACCGCATTCGTGGACCCGCCGGTCATGGCCACAGCCGCGATCGCGTTTTCGATGGATTTGCGGGTAATGATTTTGGAAGGCCGCAGGTCTTTTTTTAAAAGGTCGATCACGAGTTTGCCCGCATCAAAACAGATTTCGTCTTTTTTCTCATCCATGGCCGGGACTTCATTGGCCCAGATTGGAGAGATGCCCATGATCGCGAAAGCGGTCGACATGGTGTTGGCGGTAAATTGCCCGCCGCATGCACCCGCGTTCGGGCACGCCACATTTTCAAGTGCGCAAAGCTGGGACTGCGTCATGGTGCCGGCAGCGTGTTTGCCCACGGCTTCAAAGACATCCTGAATCGTGACATCTTTATTTTCATAACGCCCCGGCGCGATCGAGCCGCCGTAGATCATTAATGAAGGCACGTCGAGGCGGGCAAGCGCCATCACGGTGCCGGGAATGGTTTTATCACAACCGGAAATCGCGACTACGGCGTCAAAATAATGGCCGCGCGCGACGAGTTCAATGGAGTCCGCCACGACTTCGCGGCTGATCAACGAAGTTTTCATTCCTTCCGTGCCCATCGTAATCCCGTCAGAAATGGCGATCGTGTTGTATTCAATCGGAGTGCCGCCGGCGGCCCGAACGCCTTCTTTCACTTTTTCGGAGAGGCGGCGAAGATGAGAATTACAGGGCGTGGTTTCAATCCACGTGTTCGCGATGCCGACCATGGGCTTCGCCAGGTCGTCATCGGTGAGTCCCATGGCTTTGAGCATCGCGCGCGCTGGCGCGCGGGACGGGCCTTCGGTAATGACCGCGCTTCTTTTATTGAGTTTCATTTATAATTCCTCCGGGAAAAGAAAATGAATTATAACACCGGGCTCAAAGTCCGAAAACACTTCTTTACAGTACCGTCCGGCAGCCGTAGACTGACTCCATGCCTCACTCTCCGGCCTTCGACGCGGTCATTTTCGACATCGATAATGTCCTCATCGATACCCGGCCTTCCTATTTAGAGGCCATCCGCTGGACCATCGACATTTATCTCACGAACAGCACCGTGCCTTTC
>JAHFFM010000193.1 GCA_023247935.1 Candidatus Omnitrophota bacterium
ATCACATGTGGTACGCGACCCGTGGCGAACATTACAGGATCGGATACGCTTCTTCGAAAGACGGCATTGATTGGAAGCGACGCGATGATCTGGCGGGAATTGCCTTATCCGAATCGGGATGGGATTCTTTGGCCTTGGCCTATCCGCATGTCTTTCAATGCCGGGGGAAATTTTACATGTTATACAATGGCAATGACTATGGCAGGCAGGGATTAGGCCTGGCCAGGTTGAAAACGTGAAGCCTTCCATGGTTTCTCTTTTTGATTCAAATAGCCATCCAACGCTGAGTGGCGGCTGGCCGGTAAAAGCCTTGGATTCGAGTTTCAAACGGTTTGCCCGTGAATTGAAAAAAAACCATTATCACGGCGCTTGCGCGGTGGGAATTTGGGGACTTGAGAGCTACAAGCATCAAGCCTTTATCGAGCAATGCCAGCAACATGCAGGTCTGGTCCCGATCGCGGGTTTTTCTCCGGCAGCTTCCTCAAATATCGACCGTGATCTCATGACAATAAAAAAAATGGGTTTCAAGGGAATTAAGATTCATCCCAAGCAGCCGGTGATCCGCTTGAAGGATCCGCGGCTTTTCAAGACTGTTAAAATTGCAGAGCAATTGCAGCTGCGAATTTTTTTGTGCACCTACCTTCATTCTCCTTTAAAAAATTATCCGTCCGAAGATCCTCTATGGGATATTGTGGCGCTTCTCCGCTCGGCGCCGGAAGCATCTGTCATGCTTGTCCATGCAGGAGACGTCAATCTTCTCAGGTACGCCGAACTGGTTCGGTTTAATCCGAATTTACTTCTTGATCTGTCTCTGACTTTCATGAAATACCGATCAAGTTCTCTGGATATGGATATTCGTTTTTTGTTTGAGCAATTTGATCAAAGGATTTGCATAGGCACGGATTTTCCGGAGTATTCTCATCAGGAAGTCCGCGAACAATTCGTCAAAATGTCTCGAGGTTTATCCCGGGAGAAACTTGAGAATATCGGACATCGAAATGTGGAGAGGTTTTTAGGATTATGACCGCCGAGCCCATTTTATTTTCGGAAAAAATACGTGTCATCGAGAATCATGGCGCTTTGTTAGAGGATTTGAAAGCCGTTGAGGCTGTTCGGGAGCAGGTTAAAAACGGGGATATATTGATTGCCAAGGAAGTTTTTCAGCCATCCTTGATCCATCGTATCAAGGAATATCTTGCCGGAGTCGGGAGGAATTCATTTCCCAATTACAAACCGATTGAAATGGGGTGTCCGAATTTCCATCGCATCAATTACTGGGACGAGAGATCATACGTTAAGGGTTGTTTTCACCAGTTTGTTTTTTTTCCGTGGAATCAGGATGTTTTTAACTTTTTTGAGTTGATGAAAGAAGTGTATTACATGAAAAATTTATTGAGCCATAATCCGAAACAGCGTTTTATGCAAAATGTTCCGGAGGATGGATGCGTGAGAAGGCTTTCGTTCCAATTTTATCCGAAAGGAATGGGGGGTATGAACAAACACCGGGATCCGGTGGACTACCACCAATTAATAGTTCCTTCTCTCGTCATGTCTAAAAAAGGGAAAGAGTTTTTGCATGGCGGGCTTTATGTAGAATCGAAAAATGGTCAAAAAATATGCCTGGATGATCGGGCGGATATAGGTGATGTGATTTATTTTAACGCGCAGATTCCGCATGGAGTGGAGCGTATTGACCCTGACGCTGAACTTGATTGGATTTCATTTCAAGGGCGATGGACATTGTTATTTGCCATCAACAAAATTACCGCCAATACGGCTATTGCCAATTCGGTTGATCTTGAGAGTCATGGCGCCAATCCGTGAAAAGTTTTAATAAGCAGCGCTTGTTGGATTTGCCGTTTAACAGGCCGTACATGAGCGGCCGCGAGCTTTTTTACATCCGTCGAGCGCATGCAGGAAGCCATCTTTCCGGCGACGGACCTTTTACCAAAAAGTGCGAGAAGTGGCTTAGAAAAAAAACCCATTGCCAAAAAGCGCTGATCACCCATTCCTGCACCGGTGCTCTGGAGATGGCAGGAATTCTTGCCGGTATCCGTCCGGGAGACGAAATTATCATGCCTTCCTTTGCATTTGTTTCGACTGCGAATGCGTTTGTGCTTCGCGGCGGCGTGCCGGTGTTCGTGGATATCCGTCCGGATACGCTGAACATCGATGAGAAAAAAATAGAAAACGCCATCACCCGAAAAACAAGAGCCATTGTCGCTTTGCATTATGGTGGCATCTCCTGTGAAATGGATGCCATTCTTCGCTTGGCGAAAAAATACGGGCTTTGGTTGATTGAGGACGCCGCCCAGGGAATTCTTTGCAGTTACAAAGGCAAGCCGCTGGGAAGTATGGGCGATTTCGGTGTTTTCAGTTTTCATGAAACCAAGAGCATTATTTCGGGAGAAGGCGGAGCGTTGCTGGTTCATGACAGGCGTTTTGTGACGCGCGCGGAAATCATCCGTGAAAAAGGCACAAACCGCAGCCAGTTTTTGAGAGGGCAAACCGACAAATATACCTGGCGGGATATAGGCTCTTCTTATTTGCCGAGTGACATCATCGCCGCTTTTTTGTACGCCCAGCTTGAAAAAGCTTCATGGATCATTCAAAAAAGGCTGAGTCTTTGGAATCGGTATCATGACGCATTTGAGAATCTTGAAAAAAAAGGAAAATTACGGCGTCCAACCGTTCCTTCCCATTGCCGTCATAATGCCCATTTATATTATCTTCTCCTTCCAGATACAAAAAAGCGTGATAAATTTATGCGCCAAATAAATCAGCGTGGAATTCATACGGTTTTTCATTACGTTCCTCTTCACAGTTCACCGGCTGGCCGCCGGTTCGGCCGCGCGGCGACGTCCATGAAAGTTACCAACCGGCTTTCCGGCTGCCTGGTACGTCTTCCGCTTTGGATTGGAATGGAAAAACAGATGAGCCGCGTTATTCACGAGACTTTCAGGCTGCTTTCGTGAAAACCAGCCTGCCGCCGGCGGCGGTTAATTTATTTTTAAGAGATATCGCCGTCGCTTCTATTTTTATCGCCGCCGTCATCCCGTTTTTCTTTTTTTTCAACATTCCATGCCAGGATGACTGGACGATGGTTCCGGTCATTGATAAAATTCTCAGTGGCAATGCAGTGTTTGCGGATTTTTGGTGTCTGCGCAGTGAACAGCGGCTTTTGGTTCCACGGGTGCTGTTGTCCTATTGGGCCGCTTGGACGCAATGGGATTTGAGAGCTGTGCCAGGATTTGAGCTTTTAATTATTTTCGCGTCCGCCCTTTGTCTGGGTTGGAGGTCGCGTCCGACTTTTTGGGTGGTGTGCATATTTTTGTTTTCCCTGCACGCCGTTAAAACCATTCTTTTTCCCTCGAATTTAAGCATTATCTTGTCCGCGGCGGCCATAGCTTATGCCGTGAGCTTTATCGCCGGTGACCCGGAATCCCCGAAAAAATGGTTTTTAGCCGCTTTTTTTGTTGTTTTATCCACCTATTCCTTTGGCGCGGGTATGATCGGCTGGTTTGCCGTATTTCCTTTTTTGTTCAGCATCCGCAAAAGCCGTTTTTTTTATAAAATTTTGGCGATTTGGGCCGGAAGCGCCATTTTTTGCCTGGTGTTTTATTTTCATGGATTCGCGGATCTGAGAACGCACCCATCACTTGCTTTATCCGCGCAGATGCCGGGAAATACCTTCGAGTTTTTTTTAAATTATACCGGTGCGCTTTTTTATCCTTTACCCGCACCGGCTTTTGTTTTTGGTTTTTTTGGGCTGATTTTGACTGTTTTGCTCTTTTTGGACGCCATGCGCCACGAAGGTAAGGAAGGCGATTATTTAAAAGGTTTATTGTGTGTCGCTCTTTTTGTTTTAGGGAGCGCTTTTTTGACGGCCATCACCCGTTCGCGTTTTGGGGCGGGGTATGCGGTGACGGACCGTTATATGCCCTTGTCCTGTTATCTTT
>JAHFFM010000039.1 GCA_023247935.1 Candidatus Omnitrophota bacterium
CCATGGAATACACGCATGCCTGGCTTGAGGTTTCCAAACAAAAGCTTTGGCCTTTCGTGGAAATCTCCGACTATTCTTTGTCGGTTGGTTTTCTTTTAGACCCGCTCAACCTTTTAATGATCACAGTTGTCACCTCCATCACATTTTTTGTTCAACTGTTTTCCTTTTATTATATGGTCGAGGATGAATCCCGCTGGCGCTATTTTGCTTTTTTGAGCTTTTTTTCTTTTGCCATGACCGGACTCGTTCTTTCAAACAACCTTCTCCAAACCTTTCTTTTTTGGGAACTTGTGGGCCTGGCTTCTTATCTTTTGATCGGTTTTTGGTATCAAAAACCGGCAGCAGCCACAGCCGCCCGAAAAGCGTTTGTCATCAACCGCTTGGCTGACCTCGGTTTTTACCTGGGTATCATCATGCTTTTTCTTCTTTTTGGAACCGTAAATTTCCTGAGCCTTGAACGGGCGGCTCTTCTAAAAGCTTTGCCGGAAGGCACATTGATGATGCTTGGCCTGCTTATTTTTATGGGTGTCATGGGCAAATCCGCGCAATTTCCTTTTCATGTATGGCTGCCGGACGCCATGGAAGGCCCCACACCGGTTAGCGCGCTGATCCATTCGGCGACCATGGTCGCGGCAGGTGTTTTCCTGCTTTCAAGAAATTTTGGACTTTTCTCAACATCCGAAACCACTCTTCAGGTTATTTTGATTGCCGGGTCTCTTACCGCCTTAACCGGAGCGTTTTTAGCCACTATTCAACGTGACATTAAAAAAATTCTCGCCTACTCCACGGTGAGTCAGCTTGGTTTGATGGTGATGGCTATCGGAGCGGGTTCTTTTGTTTCCGGCATGTTCCATCTCACAACCCACGCTTATTTCAAATCGTTGCTGTTCTTGACTTCAGGCGCTTTCATTCACCGCTTTCACACCAATGATATTTTTGAAATCGGTTCGCAGGGTGGGAAAAAAGAATATCTTTCTTTGGCAGCTCTGGGGTTTGGCTTGGCTTCCCTTTGCGGGATCTTTCCATTTGCGGGCTTTTTCAGTAAAGACTTGATTTTGGAAACACTCCGTCATCATCACCTATTTTTTTACGGCATTGCGATCCTTGTGAGTTTTCTAACGGTTTACTACTCATTCCGTCTTTTCTTTATCATTTATTTTTCCAAAATCCATGAATCACATCATGAAAAACATCACGAATCGCCAATTCTCAAAATATGCATGGCCGTTCCATTGATTGTTTTGGCCGCCATCTCGATCGTGGCCGGCCTTAAAGGAACTTCCGTTTATAATTTTCAACTCTTGCACTGGCTTGGCGGAGAAGAAACTCAACTAAATATGGAAATTCTCATCACAACGACGGGATTAATTCTTGGAGGCGGCATTATCGCGTTTCTGCAATTTCGCAATCCGGAGGCGGCGGAGAAAAAATTGCGGGAAGCCAGAGGCCCGCTGTTCGCGATCCTTGACCGTAAATTTTTCATCGATGACGCGTATGAATTCATGGTAAAAAAAGTAGGCTTGGTTTTTGCGTCAGGTTTGGATTGGTTTGATAGAAAATTTATCAACGGCGTCCTGGTCAATCAAACGTCTTACTTTATTTTAAATATCGGCAGGTGGGTTTCGAGGCTGCAAAGCGGCCTTTTACAGGATTACCTTGCCTGGGCCATGTTAGCCGGGGTTGCCGCCCTGTTCTGGATTATTACTTTGACCACGAGGAGTTTGTAATGCCTTTTCCCATTCTTTCGACTATTTTACTCTCGCCGGTCATTAGCCTGGCTTTGATTTTATTGATACCCGGCCGCTATGAAACGCTTATCAAAATGGTGGCATTCGTTGCCGCGGCTATCACGCTGGCGCTTTCCATCAAGCTTTGTCTTCAATTTGATTTCACGAATCCGGCTTTTCAATTTGTAGAACATGTTGAATGGGTGAAAAGCTATGGCATTCATTACTCCAACGCCGTGGACGGCTTGAACGTATCCATGATTCTTTTGACGTCTATTGTTATCTTTTGCGGAATCCTGGTTTCCTGGTCAGTCAAATTCCGTACCAAAGATTTTTTTGCCAACATGCTCTTTTTGGTGTCCGGAGTTTTTGGTGTGTTTATGACAACCAACCTTTTCTTTTTCTTTCTTTTTTACGAAATAGCCGTGATCCCCATGTACCTTCTGATTGTGATTTGGGGTTCCACCAATAAAGAATACGCGGCTATGAAGCTTACGCTTTATTTGCTTTTGGGCAGCGCGCTTATGTTTGCGGGTTTCCTTTATATCTACAGCCTTCCCGGCGCGCACACATTCGACCTTATTCAACTCAAACAAAATGTGACCTTCAGCCTGCAAGACCAAAAAATCCTTTATTTGGGTCTGTTTCTTGGATTCGGCGTGCTAGCGGCGTGTTTTCCCTTTCACGTTTGGTCTCCCGACGGACATGTGGCGGCACCCACGGCGGCGAGCATGCTTCATGCTGGCGTTTTGATGAAATTAGGCGCTTATGGAATTCTTCGCGTGGGCGTTTATCTTTTACCCGAAGGAGCGCGTCATTGGGCGCACTTGATCGCCATTTTAGCGCTTTGCAACATCGTGTACGGCTCTTTTGTCGCGACGCAGCAAAAAGACATGAAATACATCATTGGTTATTCAAGCGTCAGCCATATGGGAATCGTTCTTCTGGGAATCGCCACCATGACGCCCGTTGGATTTAACGGCGCAATCTTTCAAATGTTTTCACACGGATTGATGACGGCCTTGTTCTTCGCATGCGTCGGTCACATTTATGACCAATGCCACACGCGAAAATTGGATGAATTGGGTGGCCTTTCCAAACAAGGTCCGGTTATTTCCGCTTTTTTCATTATCGCGGGACTTTGCGGTTTGGGGCTTCCGGGAATGGGGAGTTTTGTGGCGGAATTACTCGTCACCATCGCGGCCATTAGCTCCTACCCGGTGATTGGAATGGTTTCCATCATCGCGCTCCTGGTAACCGCTTATTATGTTTTAACCGCCATTCAAAAAGTATTTTATGGCCCTGTCAGTGAAAAATCCTCGCATTTGCATGACATCAACTTTTTTCAGTTTATTCCACGCGCTATCCTTGTCGGATGCTTGATTTATTTCGGCGTGTTTCCGCAAACCTTCATTCAGTGGATCTCGGTCTCCACGAGAAATCTTTTGGGGGCATAATGAACTTCGTTCTCTTCTTACCCGAAACCATTCTCTGCGGAATTATTTTGTTTTACCTATGCCTTTCTCTTTTTAAAAATACGCCGGATGCCAAAACCCTGCTGGGGTTTGCCGTGGTTGGAGCATTGGCTGTTTTAGGCGCCGCCATTTATTCCATGGGTTTTTCCGGAGAACTCTTTTTTGGAACTTACAAATCAGATCTCTTGGCTCAATCTTTCAAAGTTATTATTTCGCTAGGACTTTTGTTTACCATTTTCCTTTCTTCCATAAATCTCCAAATTCCCAAAAACAGAACTCTTGAATACCTCCTTTTTCTTTTCAGCGCGACTTTGGGTATGGTTATGATGCCCAGTTCCGTGAATTGGCTGACTCTATACGTTTCCATGGAGCTTTCTTCTTATTCCTTGTACCTGTTAACAGCGCTTCGCCAAGACCGCCTCAATGCGGAATCAAGCCTTAAATACCTGCTGCTGGGCGCCGCTTCAAGCGGTGTTTTTCTTTGGGGTGTTAGTTTGCTGGTAGGCCTTTCCGGGAGTGTCTCTCTTTCAGCATTAGCTCCGCTTGCCACGGCGGGACAACCGGCTTTCTTGATAGCCTTATTTTTTGCTTTATTCGCTTTCTTGTTTAAGCTATCCGCGTCACCTACTCATTTTTGGGCTCCGGATGTTTACCAAAGCGCCTCAACACCCGTCGCCAACTTCATAGCCACAGCCTCGAAAGCCGCAGCTGTGGCCGTATTTATCCGTATCTTTATTTCCAGCGGCGTTTCCGCCTCCCTGGCAAGTCTTTTAGGGGTTTTGGCGTTCGTTTCCATGACGCTTGGCAACACGGTCGCTTTGTGGCAAAAAGATGTGAAACGTCTCTTGGCTTATTCAAGCATCGCTCAAGCTGGCTACATTTTAGTGGGTTTACTTTCCGGGACTGCCGAAGGCTATTCTTCTTCGCTTTTTTACGCGCTGGCTTATCTTTTGATGAATGCCGCAGTTTTCCTTATCGTCACCATCATTGCCAAGTCTATTCAAAACGACAATCCAAAAATGTCCGATTTTAACGGCTTGGCGGAACGCGCGCCAAAGCTTTCCCTTCTTCTTTTGCTGAGCCTTTTGTCTTTAGCAGGAATTCCGCCATTGGCTGGGTTTACGGGAAAATGGATTCTCTTTACCGCGGCCATGAGCAAGGGTCATTGGTTTTTGGTGCTCTGGGCTGTTTTAAACAGTGTGGTTTCTCTGTTTTACTACTTAACTCTTGTCAAACACGCTTACCTTGAAAAACCAACCGTAAAAGAACCGATTCAAATAAATTTCGTCGGGCAACTTTTATGCCTGGTGTTAATGCTCGCAATTGTTGGTTTGGGCGTCTTTCCCAATCAATTCATCGTGATTGCGCAGAGGGCTCTGGAATCAACCGCATTAAGCGCCGGCGGCGTTTTCTGAGTTAGCGTCTTTCTTAAAAAGCGGGTAGGTCATTACAAAATTTCCTCTATAAAGAGGGATTAAAAGTTCATGCCGCTTTCTGTCGCATGAAATATCGGCGGGCGTTTCCAGACCGGCCAAATAAATAGAAAGAATTCCTCGGCCGTAATTGGGAATTTTATAAATCTCACCCTTTTCAAAGCTGGAAACATACATGGTTCCCTCAACATCATAATCAATTCCATCCAGCGCTTTAAGCCCTCTTTTCAACTTGTGAATTTTGCCTGAAGAATCAATCTCGAGAATTTCACCGGTTTTCCAGGTAACGACCATTAAATTCTGATTTCTCGGGTTTATCACGAGCCCATTCGGCTGACCCAAAACGTCCCCTTCCTTAAAAACAGAAACCTCGTACTTTCTTTTCGGGTCAATTTTGTAAATTTTATTTGCCAACATATCACTGACGTACAACAAACCTCTGGAATCCCGCGTGATGTCATTCAAAAATTTAACGTTAAAAGGGGTCATGTCCACGGTTGCCACAGTTTTTCCGGTTTGCTTATTAAAAACTTTGATTTTATTGACATCGGTCACATAAATTTCCTTGCCCGCAACTACAAGGCCTTTAGGCGCATGAAGCGTGGCGTCTTCGGATTTGGCGCCGATAAACTTTTGAATCACGATATTGCCATTGGCTGAAATTTTTGAAATAAAGCCGTTTCCATCCATTTGGAAGGGGTCGCCGTTTATATTGGATACATAATAAGAACCGTCTTCAGGGTCTACTTGCATGCTCTCCGGGGTTTCAAACCCTGAGGAACTAAAAGCCTGTGCGGATACCTGGCTTAAAATGGCAAAAAAGATGAGGGGGAGCGTACTTTTTTTAAACATGATGTGATTATATCAATCGCGGCACGATTAAGACACTTGAAACAGGTAACCTTTTAAATAATAGGTCTCAGGAATAAAAGGATTGATGGGGTGATCGGACGCTTGTTTCATGAATTTTAGAATTTTGATCAAACGTTTTGCGTCTTGGGCCGCGGCCATGGAAACTTGCATCAAAAAATGATCGTCCAGATAATAAGCGCAGGAAAATACCGCCAGTTTCCCTTCAGGCTTAAGCATTTTAAAAGCCCGTAAGAGCAATTCTTTATACCCGGATAAAGCGCCGGAAAGAGCGCTTTTTTGCTTCACAAACGAAGGGGGGTCCAGAACAATCCAATCAAATTTCCTGCCGCTTTTCTCAAGTTCTTTCAATTTTTCAAAAGCATTCGCGACCTCAAAATGAAGCGCCTCAGGCGAAATTTTATTGCGCGTTCGATGCTCCTCGGCTCGGCTAATCACGTCTTTCTGTGAATCGATCGCCAGAACACGCGCGCCAGCCTTGGCAAATTGCAAGCTAAAGCCGCCTTCGTAGCAAAAAACATCCAAAATCTCTTCGTCAGGCGTGACCATTCCGCGCAGCAAAAATCGATTTTCGCGCTGGTCCAAATACCAGCCGGTTTTATGGCCTTCTCCAAATCTCATCGCAAACTCCACGTCTTTTTCGTGGATCAGCGTCTCGCCTGCGCATTTCTTTTCAATCCAGCCAACACTTTCCTTAAGCCCTTCCATCTCACGACTCGACGCATCGCTTCGTTCAAAAATTCCACAATCCGGGAACACCTCTTGCAAGGCCGGCACAATCAAAGCCTTGTTCTTTTCCATTCCCAGCGTTAAAAATTGAGCCACCAAAACATCCGCGTAACGATCCACAATCAACCCCGGTAAATCGTCCGCTTCGCTTGAAATCACCCGAAAGGCATTCGTGTCCGTGACCGTTTTTTTGCGAAAATCCAAAGCTTTTTCAAAGCGGGCGCGGAAAAAGACCTCGTCCACCGTCTCCTCGCGCCTGGTTAAAATACGCATACTGATTTGAGACTTGGGATTCCAATAGGCTTTACCCATGAACTTGCCGCTTTCAGTCATAATTGAAAGAATCTCTCCCGGCTCAGCATCCGCGGAAATTTCTTTAAGCTGGTTCCGGTAAACCCAAGAATGGCCGTACCGCAGAGAACCCTGCGGAGGCCTTTTAAGAATGGCTTGTTTTTTTGTCATTTCATTATTTTATTCAAGGTGTTTTAATTTATCTTCAAACGGCCTATGAAAGCCATGGGACTTTATTTTGCCTTTTTGGGCGCTTTCGTCACGCGTTTTTTTGGATTCTTTAATCATTTCCACGAAATGGGCCACCCCAAGCACAACAGCCCCTCCTCCGCGCGCGATATTCGAAATAGCCCGGTCATTGGTAATAACCGTAAACCGCGTCTGAGAACGCCCCTGATAAAGTCTTCTTTCAATTACGGCGTCGGCCGAGATTTTTTGCGAGTATACCATATTGAAAAAAGCGGTGTGGTAAATATCCAATTCGGACTGGCTGCCATGGCCATCTAAAACCATAAGAATTTTGTGATTTTCTTGGGAGGCAAAATCAGCAACCCAGGATATCATAACCTGGAAATTGCGATTCCGCTTGTCTTGAAGACTTCCTGGAAAAAGAGCGTGCAACAGATTATAGCCATCAATCAACCACTCTTCGTTCATCGTGATGGCCGACTAAAACCTATTTTTCCATCCGCTCGACTAAATATGCGTCCAGGAGGTCTTTTTTTGACCGCCAGCGTCCGCCTATTTTAAATCCTGGCAATATTCCCTTTTTCAACCAACGGTACACCGTCATTTCATGAACACCCAAGTATTTCGCTATTTCCTTGGTGGTCATAATCTGGGTCCGCTCGGGCCTTAAAGGCTCTTTAGACTTTGGTTCAGTTCCATTGTTATTCATGTTTATTTCTCCTACATACGCTACAATTATAATATAATAATAACTTATTGTCAACATAACTTACTAAAATTTATCAATTATTATTAATTATAAAAAAAGACCCATAACTCATTATTTTATAAGGAGTTATGGGACCTTACTTTTTTACTAAAAAATACCTTTTACTTAATTAAGCAAATTTAAGAGCTGTTTAGCTTTATTCTGGACTACGTCGCTTCCGTCGCCAACCAGCCCAAGTCCATCAGATAAAGCCTTGATTCCGCCCTCTTTAAAGGCATCCAAATCCAACTGAGCCAGCTTGGATAAGGTGGTTCTGGTCAAGGCCTCAAACATCAGTAAACTGACCACAGAGGCGGGATTATCAATATTATTGTATTTACGGTCCTGAATATTGATGTCAAAAACCTGAGTTACGGGCTCGGAGCCGCCAGTGCTATAGTCCTTGTACACAACACGTCCAATGCTCAAGGAAAGCGTATCAATCATCAACTTGGGGGGCTTTTGACCAGAAGCTGGTTTAGCCTTTTCTTTGGCCTGCTTTTTCTGTGTATCCGTCGGTTTCACCGCGTCTACGTTTAAATGCCCCTCTTTATTGCGGATAACCGTAAGCTCTTTTAATTCAAGGCGCACTTCCTTAAAGTGTGCCCTTCCTTTAAAAAGCTCTCCTGGTTCAAAATCGATGAAAATTTTGGGAATATCCACCATTCGCCTATCCGAAAATCCGGAGGGATTGTCGATGGTCAAATTTTTGATTTGAATCGAAGCCTTTAAAAAGCTTAAGTTCACGCCGCCTATTTTCACCGGCACATGCGTGGCCTGTGAAATAGCCGAAGAAATGGCTGTGCTTGCAATGCCATTCTTAACGATGCCTAGCACAAATAAAGCTGCAATAACAATCAGTAAAATCTGAACCGGTTTTTTCATAACTTTCTCCCTTACGAGTGATTAAGCGCTTCTTCGACTTTTTTTCTCAATTTATCCAGAGACAGGCCGCCTTTTTCAAAAAAACCAAAATACCCCAGCCCTTTGAACTTCTCTTCCACTTCCTCCTGTATATAACCCGTGACAACGATCACGCGCACTAACGGATTCATGGATTGAAGGATAGGTAAAAATTTTTCACCGGTCACCATCGGCATGCTGAAATCTAAAAGCACTACATCCGGTTTCAGGCTGCGAAATAAATTGATCGCGTCCTCAAAATTTAATGCTGATCTGACATCATACCCAACCATTTTGAAATACTCAACCACCAGATTTGTAAAATTAGGCTCATCGTCAATTACCAGCAGCTTTTTATCTTTCATTCAAATCATCTACCCTATTTTTTGGTCTGTGTGATCATAATTCGTGGGTTCAATGTGCACCACCACGTCAAAAACACCTTCTATCCCTTCCTTAATATCACATTCTATCTGATTTGCCAACCGATGAGACTCTTCTACGGACATTCTGGGGTCCACAAGCACATGCAAATCCACGTAAATCGCGTGCATTTTGCCTCGAGTTCTTATTTCGTGGCAATCTTCAATGCCTTTGATTTTTTTGACAATGCCCGAGACTTGGGCGGGGTCCAGCACGGCTTTATCCGTTAGGATATTCGAGCTGTCTTTTAAAATATGCAGCCCGACGAGGCCAATAACGCCTCCGATAACCAGAGAAAAAAGCGGATCTAAAATCCAAAGGTTCATGCGAAGCCCGATAAGGGCCGCAAACACACCCAGAGAGATAAACACATCCGTCAAGGTATGCCACGAATCACTCCACAGAAGCTCGCTATGGCACTTTTTGGCGACTGTCCGTTCGTATCCAACCACGATCAAATTAACCACCAGAGTCAGCGTCATGACCGCAAAACTGGCTAAACTGACTTCTGGAAAACGGGGATGGCTAAACCCTAAAATAGCCCTTTGAATAATGCCGAACGACACCAAAAGCAACATGGCTCCGATAGCAATCGAAGCCATGGTTTCAAACTTTTGATGACCATAAGGATGTTCTTTGTCCGCCGGGTGGGCAGCAAGAGTGATACCGATAAGACCTATGATGTTGGAAGTTCCGTCGGATAAGGAGTGAAAACCATCCGCCATGATTACCGTGGTGTTGGTGATCCATCCAAAAACAATCTTGATGGATGCAACCGCGAGATTAAGCGCGAGAGTAACCCAGAGAGCAAACGCAATCCGCCGGGCCCTCTCCTTTGAAGTCAGAATAGACTCCTGAGAAGCACCCCTCATAAAAAATGGCTTATTTTTTCTTGATTTCTTGAACGCCGGTTTTTTCGACTTCTCGAAGCAGGTAATTATCCAAAACTTCTTTTTTGGTGCGCCATTGGCCACCAACTTTAAAACCTGGGAGTTTTTTTTCTTTCAGGAGACGGTAAACCGTCATCGAATGAACCCCTAGATACTTTGCCACCTCTTTCAACGTCATAATCTGTGTGCGCTGTGGCTTCTTGTCCCTGTCTTTATCTTCTGGCATGTATTTAACCTCTTTCCTTTTCTTATGCACGGCTTGATCAAACCGTGTTCCAGTAACTGTCATATTCTACCATAACCTTTATAATATTTAAACTAATTTTTAACAATACTTATAAAGATAAATTTATCGCCTTTTTTGAAGTTATTTTGAACTAAAAGAGGGCCTTTTTTGATTATAATTCAGCTAAGCAGCTAATTTTTCTGAAACATTTCAGCCACCCAGCTCTCCGCTTCTTGAATGGAGCTGATTTTTCCATCAAGTTGGGCTTCTTCGAGAGATCTCAGGATTTTTCCAATAAGAGGCCCTTGCTGATACCCCATGGCTAAAAGTTTGGCGCCGGTCATGAACGGTATCGGACGAATCTCTTCCTTGCTAAGCTCTCTGATTTTCTTACGCAGGAAGCGCCAATTGGAAAGATCGCCATGGCTGGCCAGACAATCAATACGATGATGCTCAAGTTCGGTTTCAAATGTTTCACGCTGCATCATTTTTTTGAGCGTGCTCTGACGCATTTGCTTAACGTCTTTAAAGCGCATATGCCCTTCGACGCAGGCCACAATTTTACCTTTTAAGTCATTCGAAAAGCGCAAGCGGGTCAAAATTTCTTCGGCCATTTTGGCGCCCACCACTTCATGGCCGTTAAAACGGATACGGTCCGCGCGCCGGAAAGTAGCTGGCTTGCCAACATCATGCAAAAGAGCTGAAAACGCGAGTTCGGCCGTAGGATTTTTCAAATGCTTCAGCAAAAGCTTGGTGTGCTTGAATACGTCCCCCTCAGGATGATAGGCCTTCGGCTGCTGAACCCCCTTCATCTTTTCGATCTCTGGCAGCACGTATCTCAAAAGACCTGATTTATCCAAAAGCGATAAAGCCAGCTCTGGAACCGGACCGGTCAGCATTTTGACCAGCTCGTCTCGGACTCTCTCATGGCTGACCGCATGAATTTCCGGGGCAAATTTCTTAATAGCGGCAAAAGTCTTGGCTTCGATTTTAAAACCTAAAACGCTGGCGAATCGCACGGCTCGCAGCATCCGGAGCTTGTCTTCTAAAAATCGACGCTTTGGTTCTCCAATAGCGCGAATCAGCTTGCGTTTAATGTCTTTCTGGCCATTTACCCAATCCAAAACCTTTTTATCCACAGGGTCATAAAAAAGACCGTTTGCCGTAAAATCCCGGCGAACTGCATCCTCCTTGGCATCCGTAAATTTAACGGCCGTAGGGTGGCGGCCATCCACATAACCTTTATCCGTGCGAAAGGTGGCCACCTCGAATGTCAAACCATCGCGCACAACCAGAATAACGCCAAATTGGGCCCCAACCGGAACTGTTTTCGGAAAAATCTTTTGCACATGGTCAGGGGTGGCATTGGTGGCAATGTCAAAATCTTTGGGTTTTTTCTTTAAAAGAATGTCGCGGACGCATCCACCGACAAAATAGGCTTCATAACCGCGGGAGCGGAGAGTTTGCAATATTTCCAGCGCATGAATTTGTTTAGATGAATTGTCTGGCATAAAAGGTGTAGGGGCGACCCACAGGCCGCCCCTACAAAATCACATTCCCAACATCAAAAAAGCTGATAATTAATTCAGCGTTTTTTCGCCGGGTTTCCAGCCGCAGCCGGTAAGCTTACCCGTTTGAAGCGCCTGCAAGGTACGAACAGTTTCTTCCACGCTTCTTCCTACCGGAAGATCATTGACCATGGCCGACTTTAAAACACCTGACGGGTCCACGATAAACGTTCCACGAAGAGCGATTCCCTTGTCCTCCAAAAGCACGTTGAATGTTTTTGAGACTTTATGATTCGTGTCTCCAAGTATCGGGAATTGAACCTTGCCAAGACCGGATTCCACCCAAGCCTTATGGGAATAAACGCTATCCGTACTGGCGGCAATGACTTCCGCGTTTAATTTTTTGAATTCTTGATAATTCTTGTTAAAACCCTGGATTTCTGTGGGGCAAACGAATGTGAAATCAAGGGGATAAAAAAACAACACAAGCCACTTGCCTTTATAATCCGAAAGCTTAACTTCTTTAAATGTGCCATCCGCCAAAAGCGCCTGAGCCGCAACATCCGGGACCTTTTGACCTACTTGCAATGCATCTACTGTTTCCGCCGCCGACATGCCAAACCTCCTTGTCATTCAAATCGTTTAAAATCGAGTTTTTCATTGTATCTCCCCTTGCTGGGCGCGTCAAGATAGACGATTTTTAGGCGCTTCAGAATCCCGGACATATCTTCTTTCTGGCAAAGTCTGGGCGCCTGCCGCATCACGGCCGAAGTGCTGGCGGCAATGCCATTCTTAGCCGCTTCTTCAAAGGAAAGCCCTGTTTCCAAACCAAACACCATGCCGCCAATCAAGGAATCACCAGCGCCCAAATAATTCTTCACAACCACATGAGGCGAATGGATGTAAAAAGATCTATCCGCGGTCACAAAAATGGCTCCCCTGGCCGCTAAAGAAACAATGACCAACCGAATCCCCTGCTGAACAATTTTAGACGCTTCCTGGTGATATTCTTTAATTGTGCTTAATTTCTTTCCGCAAAGACGCCGCATCTCAAATTCATTGGGTTTAATCATAAAAGGCTTCGCTTCGAGGCCCAACCGCAGAGCCCTATCATCGGCGTCCAACACGCAAGGAATTCCATTTTTCTGGAGAACCCCTATCAAGTCGCGATAGGACGATTCGGGCAATCCCTGAGGCAAACTTCCCCCAAAAACCCAAAAAGAGGGTTTTGGTTTGGAAGCCAGAAGAAGCTTAACAAATCGCTCAAGATGAAATGAGGAAACCTTTGGCCCGGGCGCGCTGATACGGGTATGGGTTTTGTCTTTCAAATCCGTCAAAATCGTGTTCATACGGGTTTTTCCGTGAATCTGGATGGCATGAATGGGAAAATCCAGAGGCTTGGCTAATTCCTTTAACAGGTCGCCGGTCAAACCCCCAAGCAAAGCGTAAGCCCGTGTTTTTCCGCCAAGCTCTCGTACGACTTTAGAAACATTAATCCCCTTTCCTCCAGCCGTTTCATTAACTCCTTTGGCTCGATTGGCATCATCTTTCACAAGGCCGTCAAGCAGCCAACGCTGATCAATGGAGGGGTTTAATGTGATAGTGCCGATCATATCAGCCTCTGTCGACCTTCGTAAAAATAATGAGCCAAACGGGTCCTGTCACATGAAACCTATTTTATTTATCCAAAAACGCTATCAGGACCTCAAAAAAAATCGGGTTGCGATGTGCTGTCCTTTTTGGATAAATAAAGATAGATTTCATGC
>JAHFFM010000040.1 GCA_023247935.1 Candidatus Omnitrophota bacterium
ATTCGCCTTCGCAACACTCAAGATGAAACCGGCGGTTTCCTGGCTTTTGTGCCTTTGGCTTTCCAACCCGACCACAATGAATTGTCTTATCTTCCGAGAACGAGCGGCGTGACAGATATTCAAGTGTTGGCCACGGCCCGATTGATGCTCGACAATTTTCCGCATATTCGCCAGCTTTGGAATTATGTGGATGAGAAATTTATTCATGTGGCACTCAGTTATGGCGTTGATGATTTGGGCGGAACCAATTTTGATGAAATCATTGCCAAAGCGGCCGGTTCTGAGTCCAAGGGTTTCACTTATGAGGAACTCGTGAATTTGGTTCATGCTTGTGGATTGAATCCCGTGGAAGTTAACAGCACTTACACGCAAATCAATAAAGAAGCGCTGGTGGCCAAATGAGATTAAAGCTCGGCTCCATTTCATTTACAAATTCGCTGCCGGTGGATCTTGGCATTATTTCCGGACGAGTGGCTGTGAACGCGGATATCGTGTCGGATGTGCCGGTAAAACTAAACAATGCCATGCTTCGCGGCGATTTGGATATCAGCCCGGTTTCTTCACTTTTTTTTGCTCAAAACAAAGACAAGTTCGCGGTTTTGCCGGAACTGTGCATTAGTTCAGGAAGCGCGGTGGATAGCGTTCTTTTAATCAGCCGCAAGCCTGTTTATGATTTGAATGATTCGCGCATTGCGGTGACGGGAAAGGGCCGCACCACGCCCGCGCTTCTTAAAATTTTACTTTCTGAAAAATTGAATATACAGGCGCAATTTGAAACGCATGACGCTCAAGGAGAATGGCCCGAAGGTTTTGATGCGATTTTGGTGATTGGCGACGAGGCTTTGGCTTGGAAAGAACGCGCATTTGCCGGAAGTTTACATGTCTGGGATTTGGCGGAGGAATGGCGGCTTTGGACCGGTCTTCCTTTTGTATTCGCTTTGTGGGTGGTGCGCCGTGAAGTGCTGGAAAGAAACAAAGAAGAGGTTTTAAAAGTTCATGGAGCGCTCTTACAGTCCCGTGAATGGGGGCTTTCTCATATGGAAGACGTACGGCGTGCGGCGTTGGCTCGCACGAGCCTTTCGGAAGCAACCGTGGCCTCTTATTTCAGGCGTTTAAGCTACAGTTTCGCAGAAGAGCAGAAAAAGGGATTTGACCTTTTTTGCGAAAAGGCGCTGAAGTTCGAAAAAGTTGAAAAAGCCTTGAACCAAAAAAATTCCGTGGAAGATCTTTTAAAGAAAGCTTTAAATGGAGAAAGAGTTTCCATTGAAGAAGGCGTAAAGCTTTACGAAGAAGCGGATCTTTTTGATTTGGGATACGCGGCCAATGAATTAAATTTAAGAAAAAATCCTGAATCCCGTTATCGCGCCACCTTTGTGGTGGACCGCAACATCAATTATACCAATTATTGTTACACGCTTTGCAAGTTTTGCGCTTTTTATCGTTTGCCCGGGGATAAGAATGAAGGTTATTTGAGAACCCATGAAGAAATTTTCCACAAAATCGATGAATTGATCGCGATTGGCGGTACCCAAGTTCTTTTGCAGGGTGGCCATAACCCGGCGCTGGGCATTGAATATTATGAGGATATTGTCCGGGTGCTGCATGAACGTTATCCTCAAGTGCATATCCATTCCTTTTCCGCATCCGAAGTTTGGCATATTTGCAAAGTTTCCAAAATGACACCCAAAGAGGTTTTGATGCGTTTGAAGGCAGTGGGTTTGAACAGTTTACCCGGCGGCGGCGCGGAAATTTTAGTGGACCGCGTGCGTCAAATGGTGAGCCCGCTGAAAACAAAAGTATCCGAATATTTTGAAGTGCATCGCGCGGCTCATGAAGTGGGGTTAATCAGCACCAGCACCATGGTTTATGGGCTGGGTGAGACGATTGAAGAGCGGATGATGCATTTTGATGCATACCGCCGGGTACAGGATGAAACGCATGGGTTTCGTGCTTTTATTCCCTGGAGTTTTGAGTCCGAGTCTACGGAAATGGCTATGCCTCGCCAAACCGGAAGCGAGTATCTTCGCATGCTGGCGCTTTCACGTATCATGCTCGATAATATTCAACATTTGCAGGCCGGATGGGTAACCGAAGGTCCGAAACTCTCTCAAATCGCTCTGGGTTATGGCGCAGATGATTTTGGCGGCATTCTTATGGAAGAAAATGTCGTGAGCGCCACGAAAAGCGACAAGCTTTATTCCGGCGTCACCAAGGAAGAGGCGATTCGCCTGATCCGTGAAACCGGAAAGCTTCCGTCTCAGCGAAACACGAATTACGAAATCGTAAAAACTTATCCTGCCCAAGTCGCGGCCGCGACGCAAGCCTAATTTGTTCATTCATCCCACGAGCGAAGTAAATGCTTCCGCACGTGTGGGCGCGAACACGAAGATTTGGCATTTTTGTCATGTCATGAAAGACGCGGTGGTTGGTGAACGCTGCGTTTTGGGACAAAATGTTTTTTTGGGTCCCGGCGTGCGTGTCGGCAACGACGTAAAAATACAGAATAATGTTTCGATTTATGAGGGCGTGGAGTTAGAAGACGGTGTTTTTTGCGGGCCGTCCTGCGTTTTTACGAATGTGAACACGCCCAGAAGCCGCGTTTCACGGAAAAATGAATTTTCAAAAACGCTGGTTTGTGAAGGCGCCACGCTTGGCGCTAATTCCACCATTGTTTGTGGCCGTCGTATAGGGCGCTTCGCTTTTGTGGGCGCGGGTTCGCTTGTCACGCATGACGTTCCAGACCACGCGTTGGTTTATGGCGCTCCTGCCCGGCAAAAAGGCTGGATGTGCGAATGCGGAGAAAAATTATCGTTTAAAGGAGTTTTGTCCCGATGCAAAAGATGCCGTCTGACATTCAAGAAAAAAGCCAAAACCATTCAAAAAACAACGTGAGTAAGGTTCCGTTCATCGATTTTTCAACGCAGTATCAATCAATACGCGCTGAAATCCAATCCGCGGTCAATTCGGTGTTTGAATCTCAGCAATTTGTGCTCAAAGAGCATGTGCCGCGATTGGAAAAAGCCATTGCCTCGCAACTGGGAACAAAGCACGCGGTCGGCGTAGCCTCCGGTTCGGACGCGCTTTATCTTTCGTTGTGGGCTTTGGGAATTGGCGAAGGCGATGAAGTGATTACCACGCCATTTACTTTTTTTGCCACGGCAGGGTCCATTTCCCGCACGGGCGCAAAGCCGGTTTTTGCGGATATAGACCCCAAAACATTTAATCTTGACCCTGCGAAAGTGCGCGAAAAAATCACCAAACGCACCAAAGCCATTATCCCCGTGCATCTTTTTGGCCAATCCTGCGACATGGATGAATTTATGAAAATTGGCCGCGAGCATTCGTTGGCGATTTTGGAAGACGCGGCGCAATCTTATGGCGCGACCTGGTCCGGAAAACAAACAGGCTCTTTTGGGAGTGCGGGAGGCCTTTCTTTTTTTCCGACTAAAAATCTGGGCGGAGCCGGGGATGGGGGGATGATCGTGACGTCTTCGGATGAGCTGGCTGAAAAATTGCGTATTCTGCGCGTGCATGGGTCCAAAAAAAAGTATTACCATGATTTCATCGGGATCAACAGCCGTTTGGATGAATTGCAGGCCGCGGTGGTTTCCGTGAAATTAAAATACATAGATGACTGGAACAAAAAAAGGCAGGAGCATGCCAAGTTTTACGACAAGTCCTTCGCCGGATTGCCGTTAGCCACGCCTTATTCACCGGCCAAAGCGTCGCCTACTTATCATCTTTATTCTATTTTGACGGACAGACGGGATGAATTAGCCGCACATTTAGAAAAAAACGGAATCGGCTGCGGTGTGTATTATCCGCTGCCGCTTCATTTGCAGCCTTGCTACCAATTTTTAGGCCACAAGCAGGGTGATTTCCCTGTCACGGAAAAAACCACGAAAACCGTGATTTCTCTTCCCATGTTTCCGGAGCTGACAGCTAAAGAGCTGGAGCGGGTGGTTTCCGTGGTCCGCGAATTTTATCGCTAAGCCTTTTTAAATGATTCATATTTTCCTTCCCGCTTATAACGAAGAAGTCGCGCTTGAGCGTCTGGTCAAAAAATTTGACGAGACCTTCGGAGGCAAGCCTGGCGCTTATCGCATGGTTGTGCTGGATGACGGCAGCAGCGATAAAACCGCCGAAGTCGCCGAGCGTCTTTCCGCCAAATATCCTCTGGAATTATTGAGACATCCCAAAAACCTGGGATTGGGTCAAACCATGATAGATGGTTTGGAGCATATGGCCAAAACCGTCAAACCGGAAGAAGCGGTGGTGACGCTTGATTGCGATGACACGCACGACCCTAAATACGCGCAATCCGCGCTGGATAAATTAAATCAAGGCTATGATGTCGTGATTTTATCCCGGTATTTTCCGGGTGGCGGGGAAGAAGGTCTATCGCCCATCAAAAGTTTTTTAAGTCGTGGCGCGGGCTATTTTCTCAAATTCTTTTTTCCCATCAAAGGCGTGCAGGAATACAGTTGCGGTTATCGCGTGTTTCGTGCGGAAGCTTTGCAAAAAGCGTATCGTGTTTTTGGAAAGGATTTTGTGCGGCTGCCAAAATGGGGATTCGTGGTCACACCGGAAATTTTAATCAAAATGCGTATGCTGGGCTGCCGTATCACGGAAGTGCCGTTTACGCTTCATTACGGGGACAAGCCGGGCAAAAGTAAAAACAAGCCATTAAAAACAATCGCGGGTTATTTTGCTTTGGTGGCTCTTTATTGGGCCCGCGGAGTTCGAAAAGCATGACCGGCACCGCTTCTTCCTTGGCGATGAAGCGCGTTTATTTTTTGCTGAGCGTTCTGGCTCTGTGGATCATGGCTTTTGTCATGGTTTGGCAGGGCGAAACGAATCTCCCCCCTTTAAAAATCGCGGTTCGCTACACAATTCTGGCTCTTTACGCAAATTTGGGATTTGCTTATGTGTGGTGGTCAAGCGACACCCATATCAAAAAAGAACGGCTAACGATTTGGATTTGGCTGGCTCTGGCCGGCGTTTTATTGAGTTTTCTTCCGCCTGTTTTTTCAGGAGATATGATGTATTACCTCATGCGTGGCCGCATTCTGGGTATTTACGGAAAAACACCTTACGCGCACACCCCTTCCGAATTTCCAAATGACATGTGGAGACCTTACGATATTTGGCCGAATCAAACGGATGCTTATGGGCCTCTATCCGTTTACATGCAGACCGCACCTGTAGTCGTGTTTGGAAATGCCATTGTTTGGACGGTTTGGGCTTATAAAATTATTTTGTTGGGGCTGGTGGCACTGTCCGTGGTTTATTTTTGGAAATTAGCCGAGGAGTTTGTGCCGGAAGGAGGGATGCGGTTATGGGTTCTTTACGCGTATTCTCCATTTGTAATCGTGAACGCTTTTATTGACGGGCATAATGACATCGGGCTTATGGCGCTTTCTGTGCCGTCGGTTTATTATTTGCTCAAACGAAAATACGGCCGCGCATTTTTATTTTGGACGCTCGCGTTTTCCGTGAAATACATGGTTTTGCTGATTCTCCCGTTTTATTTAATCACGATGATGAAGCAGGAAAAAATGAGTTTGATGTCGCTGGCGGCGAGTGTTTGGAAATACGCGTTTTTGGCGGCGGGTATTTTATTTTTACTTTTTTGGCCTATTTGGGGCGGGATTCAAACATTTGTCCCGATTCTTAAAACAACCGCGTGGTTTTACACCAGCTCCATTCCTTATGCGTTTCAGCAAGGTTTAAAATTGGCGGGGATAGACATGCATTGGCGCGCGGTTCAATACCTATTTTTATCCGGTTATGCCGCGCTTTATGCCTGGCTTATTTGGCATTGCTTCCGGAAGGGCTCAAATCCTAGAGAGCTTTTCCGTTGTCTCGCCTTGGCGTATGCGGGTTTTTACATTTCTTTGATCAGTCCGCTGGCTGCATGGTATTGGCTCTGGGCATTTCCGTGGATTGTGCTGGCGCAATGGCCGCGAACCACGCTTTTGGTTGTGCTTTATTCATTCACGTCGCTTTTGGCATTTTTCAAGCGCATCAATTATCTTTCCGTGATTGCCGCCAGTACCTATATTTCAGTTCTTTTTTACGATCGTTTCAAAAAACCGGCCGTGCAAAGAATATGAAAAAGGGTCATGTCACGGCCGCCGTATTTTTTTTGCTGGGTTTCATGGCTTTGCGTCTGGTTCATTTGGCCGAGGATAAATCGCCTACCAATGACGAATTTTTTCATCATTTAGCTAACGGTTTTTCTTATTGGGCGGCGCCCGGTGATTTTCGCATGAATCCGGCGTCGCCTCCTTTGCCGCGCATGGCAACCGCGCTTCCGCTGATTTTTTTGGGCGCCAAGGCGCCGCTTCGACATGAATCCTGGAGTCAGGGCAACAGCCCTGAATTTGCCCGCCAATTTTTCAATGTGGAGAATGAGGGGCGGCTCGATGAATTTTTCTTCTGGGCGCGCATCCCGATTATTTTATTGTCTCTTTTTTTAGGTTGGCTTGTTTTTTTGTGGTCACGAGAACTTTTTGGAGACGCGGCGGCGCTGGGCAGTTTGGTGTTGTACACGTTTTGTCCGGATATTTTGGCGCATTCAGCCCTGGCAACGGCTGATCTTGCGGTTTCAGCCTTCTTTTTTCTCACCTTGTTTTTATTTTGGCGGTATTTGAAGGAGCCTTCAGGAGCTTGTTCAGCCAGCGTGGGTTTTGCAACCGCTTTTTCTCTTTTGTCTAAATTCAGCGCTGTTTTATTATTTCCAATTTTGCCTCTGGTTGCCTGGGCGTCCGGACGCTGGCGCATACTGACAACCAAAACAATGTTAATTTTTTTAACAACCTGCTTTATAGGTGTTTGGGCGGGTTATTTATTTGAAGTCAAACCGCTTTTAAAAAATACGCCGGATCCCCCAAAAAAAGAAGCTTTTCTGCGAAAAATAGGAGGAGAAGGGCTGGTTCGTTTTGGAAACCAAACGCCGGTCCCGCTCGCGACTTTTATTTCCAGTGTGGGAAGCATGGCCTTCACACGGGAAAAAGGGACACATGCTTTTTTGCTTGGAAAATGGTCGGACGCGGGTTGGTGGTATTACTACTTCGTCGCGTTCGCGATAAAAAACACCATTCCTTTTCTGATTCTTTGCTTTTTAGCTTTGCTTTTTGCCAGACGGTATTTACCCGACCGTATTGCCGGAGCTGTGCTTTGGATTCCAGTGGCATTTTTCTTTCTGGTGACATTACGCGATAAGGCGCAGGCGGGTATTCGGTACTTTTTGCCGATTTACCCGCTTCTTTTTGTGGCCTGCGGCGGCGTCATGGCCTGGCTTTCGAAGCGGAAAGCGGGTTTTGTGCTGTGTGCCTTGCTTTTGACCTGGCATGCGGGGGAAGCGTTGGCCATTCATCCCAATGAATTTTCTTATTTTAATGAATTTATCGGGGGTCCGGCGAACGGGTACCGGTATTTACGGGATTCCAACATAGACTGGGGGCAGGATTTTAAGGGTTTGGCGAAGGTTATTCACCAAAAGGGTTATGGGGAGGTGGCTTTGTTTTTTTATGGTCCAGCCAATCCTTCGTGGTATAAAATACGCTACCGGATGTTGGAAGATTCGGAGTTTGAATCGCCCAAAAACACCGTTTACGCCATCGGCACCCATAATATCGACGCGGTTAAATGGACGGATCGGTACGAGCCCGACGCAAGGGTGGGTTATTCTATTTTTATTTATGATTTTAGAAATAAGCGATTATGAAAAAAAAGACCAAAAAATCAGGGTTTAAAGCTGATCTTTGCATTGTAGGCGGCGCCGGGCATGTGGGTTTGCCACTGGCCATTGCTTTTGCCAAAAAGGGTTTGAATGTCTTGGCGTACGATATCAATGAATCGGCATTTAAAGCCATCCAGGAAGGCAAAATGCCCTTTATGGAGCATGGCGCCGAACCTTTATTAAAAGAAGTTCTGCGTGACAAAAAACTTTCCTTTTCTTCGGACCCTAAATCAATTTCGCATATTCCGAAAGTGATTGTCACTATCGGCACGCCGGTAGATGAATTCATGAATCCGGACACGCGGGTGATGAAGGATTGTATGGATAAATTATTGCCGTATCTTTTTCCCGGACAGCTTTTGATTTTAAGGTCCACGGTTTATCCGGGCACCACGCAATGGCTCGATAAGTATCTGCATTCTCAGGGCAAGAAAATGGATGTGGCGTTTTGCCCTGAGCGCATTGTGCAGGGGTACGCGATTGAAGAGCTGGAGAGGCTTCCTCAAATCGTGGCCGGGACTTCGGAGAAGGCGGAAGCATCGGCCGCCAAATTATTTGAAATTTTAGCGCCTGAAATTGTCCGCTTGAAGCCCATGGAGGCGGAATTCGCCAAGCTTTTTAACAACGCTTACCGTTATATTCAATTCGCGATTTCCAACCAGTTTTTTATGATTGCGAATTCAGCGGGTCTGGATTATGACCGGATATTGAGCGGAATGAAAAAAAATTACGCGCGCGCCAGCGATATTCCCGGCGCGGGTTTTGCGGCAGGCCCCTGTCTATACAAAGATACGATGCAGCTTGCGGCATTTTCCGACAATCAATTCAGCTTGGGTCATGCAGCCACGGTGATTAACGAAGGTTTGGTTTTGTATTTGGTGGGTCAAATCCGGAAAAAGTTTGAACTCGAAAAAATGACGGTCGGTCTTTTGGGAATGGCTTTTAAGGCGAATAGCGATGATGTTCGCGCATCACTCAGCTATAAATTAAAAAGAGTTTTATCTTTCCAGGCTAAAAAGGTGCTGGCCACGGACCCGCATGTGGTCACGGATAAAACTTTGCTGCCCTTAGAAGACGTGATCAGGAAAAGTGATCTGCTTATTTTGTGCGTACCTCACAAAGCTTATCGGGGCTTGAGCCTTAAGGGTAAAAATGTCGTGGATATTTGGGGGTTTTTCGGGCAAGGGGTTTTGATTTGATCCGCGTTGGCATTGTTGGCGCGGGTTTTGGCGTCCGGGTAATTTTACCTGCATTTCAAACGGATAAACGCTGCCAAGTCGCGGCTATTTGCACAAGAACGCGCGCGCATGCCGAAGAAACAGCAAAGCGCCATGGAATCAAGCGGGTTTATGAAGATTGGCGCGCGCTCGTCGCGGATCCGGAAATAGATGTTTTGGCCATCGCAGTGCCGGCCGATATTCAGCCTGAGATTGCGGTTGCCGCGTTTGGCCAAAAAAAAGCGGTTTTTTGCGAAAAGCCGCTTGCCGCTACTTTAAAAGACGCCAAAAAAATGGCGCTGGCCGCGCAAAAAGCGCGAACCACGCATGCGGTTGATTTTGAATTTCCTGAAATCGTCGCGTTTCAACAAGCCAAGCAAATTTTAGCTCAAAAAAAACTTGGCCGTATCCGGCATGTTTTGCTTTCCTGGCAAATGGAAACGTATGTAAATCGCCATCATATCCGGTCCTGGAAAAATGAAGCGCAAAAAGGCGGCGGCGCGCTTCAGTCCTTCATGAGTCATTCGTTTTATTATTTGGAATGGCTTTTGGGGCCAATTCAGGCTTTGAATGCCAGGCTCCGCGGCGCCGATGGAATAGAAGGATCCGCGGATTCGCTTTGCCTGATGCGGATAAAGTTTGATGTCGGTTTTTACGCCAATGCGACGGTGAGCACGCATGCCATCGGCGGCACGGGACATCGCATTGAAATTTACGGTGAAAACGGTTCGCTTTTTTTGGAAAACGCAGCAAATGACTCTATTGATCTTTTTCGTTTGAGCCTGGTTTCAAAAAACGATAAAAAACCAAAAAATATTTCCTTAAAAATTCCCCGGAAACCTAAAAACGTGGATGGCCGGATTGGTGCCGTGTCCGCGCTCGTGAAACGTTTTTTAGACGGTTGTGAGACGGGCTCAAAAATTCATCCTAATCTGGAAGATGGTTTTCGCGTGCAGGAATTAATTGAAGCGGCAAAGAAATCAGATAAGTTGGGCGGGAGGGCTGTTTTTTGTCCAAGAAAAAATACTTAGTTACCGGCGGTTCCGGATTTATCGGTGCGGCTTTGGTTGAGCGCCTGGTCCGCGATGGGCATCAGGTGCGCGTTCTGGACGACCTTTCCCGGGGTCATGCCAAAAGCCTTCAATCCCTCGCGCGGCAAATTGAATTTGTGAAAGGGGATATCCGGGACACCGGCATTGTCGACAAGGCATGTCGCGGCATGAATTCGGTTTGCCATTTGGCGTTTGTGAATGGCACCGAGTTTTTTTATTCCAAACCGGAGTACGTGCTCGACGTTGGCGTGAAGGGAATGGTAAACGTTCTCGACGCTTGTTTAAAAAATAAAATCTCGGAATTGGTGCTGGCTTCAAGTTCCGAGGTTTATCAAACACCCCCGCAAATTCCCACCAATGAGCATGCGCCGCTGATTGTGCCTGATCCCTGGAATCCCCGCTATTCTTACGGCGCGGGAAAAATTATCAGCGAGGTTATGGCGATTCATTATGGCCGTAAATTTTTCAAACGGGTTTTGATTTTCAGGCCCCACAATGTTTATGGGCCTCAAATGGGTTGGGAGCACGTGGTGCCGCAATTTGTGCTGCGCATGAAACGTCTTGCCGCAAAAAAAAAGGGAGTGATTCCTTTTCCGATTCAGGGAAGCGGCCGGGAAACACGCTCCTTTATTTTTATTGAAGATTTCGCGGATGGCTTGATTCAAATGCTGGAAAAAGGAAAGCATCTTGAGATTTACCACATCGGCACGCAGGAGGAAATTTCCATCCAGGGAGTGGCCAATCAGGTGGCAAAATATTTTGATCGCAAGATTCGTTTAAAACCCGGCGCAAGAACCGAGGGAAGTACACAGCGGCGATGCCCGGACATTCAGAAAATGGTTGCTTTGGGTTTCAGGCCCAAATATTCCTTTTCGGATGGTTTTCAATTAACCGCCCAGTGGTATGATAAAAACTCAGGTTTGGCGCCGAAGCGCCTGCTATAAGGAGTTCTCTTGGTTGAATCATTGAAGAAAGCGGCGGGCACAGGTTCGAGTGTCGTGGTCGAGCGATGCCAGATTTGTGACAATACCCAGCTTGAATCCGTGCTTTTTATCGGTTATTTGCCGCCCGTGAATCAAATGTGGCCGATTGGTCAAAGACCCAAAGAACAATCCGCTTATCCGGCCGAAGTTTTATTTTGCGGTCGCTGCGGGTTGGTACAATTGGGGCTGGTGGTGGACCCTCAAATTCTTTTCCCTCCGGAATACCCTTATTCCAGTGGAACCACCCGTATTTTAAGAGAAAATTTTGCGGAGCTTGAGCTCGAATGCTCCCAGATTTTACCGCTTAAAAAAACGGATTTGGTGGTGGATATTGGCTCCAATGACGGAACGCTTTTATCGAATTTCAAAAATGCGGGTTACCGTGTTCTTGGCATAGAACCTACTTTGATGGCGCAGGTGGCGAATGAGCGCGGCATTAAAAGCCATATGAAGTTTTTTGGGCGGGATTCAGCTTTATGCGCGGCCCGTGAAGAGGGAAAAGCGGCGCTTGTTACGGCCACTAATGTTTTTGCGCATATCGAAGACGTTCATGAAATTGTCCGCAGTATTTTGTTGATGCTGGATGAGAAAGGCGTATTTGTTTCCGAATCTCATTATTTATTGAGTCTTGTGGAAACCATGCAGTACGACACGATTTATCATGAGCATTTGAGATATTATTCCCTAACAAGTCTGCAAAATCTTTTGGCAGCACATGGCTTGGAAGTGATTCATGCCAAGCGTATTCCTACGCATGGCGGCTCCATTCGTGTTTATGCGGCGCGCAAAAGTGTTTATCCGACTAAAGCTTCGGTGCATGAAGTATTGGCGCAGGAAAAGGCGGCGCATTTGGATTCGGGCGGTTTAAAGCGTTTTGCCGAAAAAGTGGTGCTTTCAAAATTAGAATTATTCCGTGTGCTTTTGGATATCAAGAAAAAGCGGCAAAAAGTATACGGTATCGGCGCGCCGTCCCGAGCTTCCACGCTTGTTAATTATGTGGGTTTAGACGCGGGATTGGTGGACACGGTGCTTGAAATCAAAGGCTCCTATAAAATCGGAAAATACATGCCCGGCACTTTGATTCCGGTGCGTGAAGAAAGCTGTCTTTTTGAAGAGCAGCCCGAATACGCACTCCTTTTTTCCTGGCATATTGCCGACGAGCTTATTCCCAAGCTCAAGCAAAAAGGGTTTAAGGGGAAATTTATTCTGCCTCTTCCCGAACCGCGGATTGTGGAATGAGCCCGGCCGTTGATTTAGTGATTCCCGTTTACCGTGAAGGGGACGCCATCCTTGAAATTTTGGATCATTTGCGGGCAACCGTGAAAACACGTTTTCGGGCTTTGATTTGCTATGACATGGAGGAAGATCCGACGCTTGCGGCGTTGAAACGGTTTACTCATCAATCTTTTGAATTGATTCCGGTAAAAAATGAAGGCAAGGGTGTGCATGGCGCCATTATGACCGGTTTTAAGAAAAGCGAGGCAGCGGCCGTGATCGTTTATCCGGCGGACGACAATCGAAACGGCGTGATTATTGATGAATTGGTGCGTCAATTTGAAGCAGGTTGCGATCTTGTGGCGCCAAGCCGGTTTATGAAAGGCGGCTGCATGAAAGGATGTCGCTTTGCCAAGGCTGCGCTGGTACGAACGGCCGCATTTTTATTGCATCATATCGCGCGCGTCCCCACACATGATCCCACAAACGGTTTCCGGCTTTTTTCGCGGCGCGTTTTGTCTTTGATTAAGGTAGAATCGACCGAAGGCTTTGCGTTCAGCATTGAATATTTGGTGAAGGCGCATCGCCTGGGACTTAAAATCGGGGAAGTGCCCGCTTCCTGGTTTGAAAGAAAGCATGGGAAGAGCCGGTTTAAGATTCTCCGCTGGGCGCCGATTTATTTACGCTGGTTTTTTTACGCGTTTGCCACCACGGTGTTTTGTTTGCGTTCCACAAGGAATGTTGCGTGCGAAGCGAGTTGTTAATCAAAAACCACACAAAAATTTTTGTTTGTCCGTCTTGCGGCGGAAGCCTGGAGGCTCCGAACGCTTCGGAAAAAATTCGCTGCCGTTCCTGCAAGCATGAATTTGGTTTTGACAGTGGGATTCCGCTTCTTTTT